>VGTJ01000067.1 GCA_016874775.1 Deltaproteobacteria bacterium | reverse complement strand
CGCGCTCCAACAGCTCAAGGGCCCGCTGGCGCCGCCGCGCAAGTTGTTTGCCTGTTCCGAATGGTCGCATGTCCTCATTATCGCCCAGTCCTCGGGAATACGAACATTAATTTTTGAAAGTTCAGTAAGGAGGCACGAAATGACTCGACAGAAACCGGTCCAAGAGCGTCGACATGCGCAGAAGCCACGAAAACCACAAGCGGCCAAACGACTCCTGATGCCCAAGAAGGCAAGCCCGTTAGGGCGAAGCAAAATCCGTGCAGCCATCGACCGGGTGTTTGCGGCCCGTGGCGAGTAAGTTGTCTCATTTTCGTTATGGCAAGACCGGCGCAATTTCGGAACAGTGTCTTAGAAGGCTCCTGTCAATAAGTTGTAGTTCTCCATGAACACTTTTTTCATGCTCCTGCGATTTTTCCTCATGCTGCAGAAGAGTCACACTCTGTTCCGCATCCCGGTTCTCAAACAGGTGGTCACGATCCTCCATTGAGAACCGCACCAGTCACCCATCAGGATCAAGGCGGTAGGAAAGGGACCTTGCCTGACTCTTTCCGCGCCCCTGGCCAATGTTTGGCCCCAGAAAACCGTCGGTGCCAAGCCATGTCCACAAGTGCCGTGCACAGATTGTGTGGTTTCCCCGCAGGGCCACCCCCTTCTTGGTTCATGACTTAGGTGGTCCGTGTGCCTCCGTACTCAGCCGGAGGACGTGTTTGGATAGAGCAGCGGCCAATCAGGTCTGATGGTTCTCAGCCAACCCCTATTCCCAGCTCACTGCCCCAGCCACTTGTGAGATCAGGCAAATGCTTTGTTTACATCAAACGCCACCTGATCCCGTAAAATGTAATAACAGGCCCGCGCGAGTTTATGCGCCACCGCTTTAATCGCTACCACGCCATTGGTCCTCGCTTGTTTGCGCTGATAGAAGCGTTTGATGTGGGGAATAGGGGACGTTGCGGCATTGGTGGCTTTACGCCGGGGGGCACGGGCAGTTGATCTGCCCGGGGGAATAGAGGACGTTGCAATAGTCTTCATCTTTCACTCCTTGTGTCGTTGCTGCTGTCTGACTGCCCGGACGAAGGCGGGGGGTTCGACGATTTGGATGGAGTGGAAGTGTTTGAGGTTGAGGAGGTGGGGATCACGGGAGACGATGTAGTCAGCTTTGCCTTCGAGCGCACAGGCCAAGAACATATCGTCAGTGGGATCAGACTCGACGCGCTGCACCTGATAGCGGCCTGGCACGATCACTGCCCGCTCCAGCACAAGGCCCAGGAACGCGATGATGTCCTCCTCGGTCGGATGAAACCGTTGGCGAATACGGGGATAATGGAAGACGCGATAGAGTTCGGCGAGGAGATCGGCAGCGGTCACCACCGTAAACGCCTCCTCCGCCAACAGCTCCCGCAGGGTCTTGGTAATTCCGCGCCGGGCAAAGGCCAGGCCAATGAGCACGTTGGTATCGAGCACCGCTTTAAGAGCGGGCATGCCGCGCGCCCCGCACCGCCGTCACCGCCTCATCAATGAGCTGATCAATCTGCTGCTGCTTCATTCCCTTCGAGCCCTGCGCGAGCTTCTCAGTAATGGCGCGAAAGCGTTGGGTCCACGACTGCTCGAGCTTGGGTTTCATCACCTGCTCGACCTGATGTTTCACAATCAACCCTTCCAAGAGCTTCTTCACCGCTGCCTGATCCTCACTATCCAGCCGCGAGACGGCCTCGAACTGCTCTAACAACTCCCGATCGAGAATCTTGCCGGTGGCAATCCCGTTACTCTGGTCAAAGGCGAGTTCATCGAGCGAGACCCCTAACGCCTTGGCCAGGCGCACGAGCACGTCAAGCGTCGGTGAGGATTGATCAGCTTCGTAGCGGCGGAGTTGCGACAGGCCCACGCCGCTTTTTTGCCGCAAGGCGGCCTGGGTTAAGCCTTTCGCTTTGCGCACAGTGGCTAAGTTTCGTCCGAAGGACACGATACCGCCCTCCTTAGGTCTCTCCAATCTTGAGCGGTATCGTAGCATACAGTTTACCGCCCTGGAGCCTTCTGGTGGCGATGGCGATCATTCGCGCTTGACACCGAAGGCCCTCTTGTGGCACGCAATGACCCTAAATAGGTATCTAAAAATTTTCTCTCTGACAAGCACCTTTTCCCGCCTTGCCAGGGGGAAGGGGAGAGTTGGCGATGTCGCGGATTCCAGACGCAGAGTTAGCGCGACTCAAACGCGACCTCAGCATCGAGCAACTCGCTCTAGCGCACGGCATCGTGCTGAAACCGTCCGGCAAGAATCTGCTGGGCTTGTGTCCGTTTCATGACGATCACGAGCCGAGTCTGAGCATTGAACCTGCGCAGAATCTCTGGCACTGCTTTGGTTGTCAGCAAGGCGGCGGCGTGATTGATTGGGTGATGAAAGCCGAGGGCGTCTCCTTTCGCCATGCGGTCGAACTCATACGCACGGCAGTCGTCAGTCCTCAGTTGTCAGTGGTCAGTACCACACCCACCACCCAGCAGCGGATCGTCAAACACTCGCGCACGACGAAACTCGCCGTGCCATTGCCGGGTGATGCCGATGCGCAGCAGTGGACGCAGGTTGTGATGGACGACTATCACACGACGCTGACCGACCGTGCGCCGGAAGGCAAAGCGTATCTGGCCAACCGCGGCCTGCTCAATAACGAACTCATCACGACGTTCAAGCTGGGCTTTGCCAATTGTACGTTGGGCTATCGGTTGCCACGGATGGAAACAACCGAAGGCGCGGTGATCCGTGGGACGCTGCAGCAACTCGGCTATCTGCGTCCGAGTGGGCATGAACACTTGCGCGGCTGTCTCACGGTGCCGATTCTCGATGCCGATGGTCACGTCACGGAGATGTATGGGCGACGTATCACGCATGGCCGCACACCGGAGCAGCCGGTTCATCTCTATCTCCCTGGCCCGCATAAGGGCGTGTGGAATCTCGCGGCCTTCACCAACAGCTCAGAACTGATTCTCTGCGAAGCGGCGTTCGATGCCATGACCTTCTGGGTCCACGGTTTTCGCCACGTCACGTTCAGTTATGGCGTGGAGGGCTTTACGGCGGATCAGCTCACCGTCGATGGCCATCCGCGCAGCGTGCACACGCAGCATACCTATCTCGTCACCCTGCGCAGCTTCTTTCACTGGCTCACCAAACAGCACTGTCTGCCCAGTAGTCCCGCCTCGGAGCTCACGCTCCCCAAACTCGGCAGTACGCTACCCGTCGTCATCACCTCCAGTGAAGCCGAACAGATTCTCAGCCAGATGGATCTTACCTCGCCGCTGGGCTTGCGTGATCGGGCCATGCTGGAGACCTTCTACTCCTCTGGTATTCGCCGTGCGGAACTCTGTGGCTTGTTGGTGCAGGATGTTGATGTGAGCAGAGGCACGTTGTTCATCCGCCACGGCAAAGGCAATAAAGCCCGCATGGTACTCATTGGCGAGCGGGCGATGGAGCGAGGAAAAGTCTAGGAGTCTGGGAGTCATGGACAACGAAGAATGCGGAAGGATGAATGGGAAAACTGTCTAGAGTCACGGAATGTCCAGGGTCTAGAGTCGAAAACAGTTCGGAGTTGAGGGCAGTTCGGAGTCACAAAAAGTCGAGGAGGTTGGGAGTCGAAAACAGTCCGGTGTCACGGAAGGAGCGAGTGGGCGACTGGGCGAATGGGTGAATGGGAGAGAAAGCCGTTGAGAGTATCGGAATGTCCAGGGTCCAGAGTCTAAGGAAGAACGAATAGACAACGGAGCGCATAGACTATTTGTGAGGGTGGCGACCGCGGGCAATTTCTTCCTCACGGATAGCGCGGATGACCGGTCGATTCGGATCAAGAGCCGCAATGGTCGCCTGCCCTATCGCTGTCTGCCCGACAATGACGACGCCTTTCCAGCGAAAGTGCTCGTGCCATCGGTCTTGACGTGGATTGAACAGCCTCACCTCATGACCCGTGTCGGGATCTTTTGCCGTTTGCCGTGCCGCCTTCCGCAGCGAACAGGAGACGCACGCCAGCGCTAAGTTCTCGGCGCTGGTTGGCCCATCAGCGGTAACAGGAACGATATGATCAACATGAAAGGTCGCCTCTTGTCCCTGCTGTGAGAGTTGACAATACTCACACCGTCCTGCTGCCCTACGACGCACGAGACGCCGCAGTGGCGCAGGGATTGCAGCGTTACGCATGGGACCTTTCCTGCCAGAGGCGTTGTGCGCGCAGCCGGAGAAGCGACAAGAGTTCTGCCAGGTCGACCAACCCTTCAGCTTCTGCGCGCTCAGCGGCGGTAAGAGGTTGCCCGCGATCCTGCCGGTCCAACAACTCCTGCAGCCGTTCATTGACCCCGGCTGGTAATTTCAAACTGTCCAGATCTGTTGGCACCTCGATTTCGACAAGTAGCGGCTGCATCATGGGGAGTTCTCCTTTTCGGTAACGCGCAAATATCGTAGATGATCCCAGAAAACGTTACTATACCGCCCACGGGTAAGAATTGCGGATTTTGAGACATAGCGAAAGTCATCGCAAGGTAGCCCGGATGAAACGGAGGAAGAATTGGGGACGTTGCCGTCTTTTTCATCTTTCACTCCTCGCACCGATGCCGCTTGCCCCTCCGTCGGGGGCTGGTCGCCGGGGAAAGCAGCAAGGGTCACAAACTGTCTAGAAGAAGTCTAGGAGTCGCAGAGTCGAGGAGTCTGGGAGTCACGGAAAACGAAACGGAGAATCGGAGAGAGAGAATCGGAGAGGAGAAGTAGCCATTACCACCTGAGACGTTTTTCTCCTCTGTGGTGGAGTTGCCAGTAACTCACGCCGGTATGACGAACCCGCATCGTCTTTCCCATCCGTTGGGATTGGGTGCGGAACTCCGGGCTACGGAGAAACCGATGAACGTAGTCCGCAACCTCATCTTCCCAAATATCAAGGAACACTAAACAGTAGCCTTGATGTAATAACGACGGGTGATAGAAACCGTGATCGAGGGTGAAAAAGGTAGGGCGCTTCAGATGATGGAGCAACGGCAGAATGTCGTCGCGATCCTTCATGCCCAACCTCTATGCCGATTTGCCGGAAATGGATTTTATAGGTCCGCAGGCGTGCACATTCAGGAGCACTAATGTCTTCGTCAAGGATATTCACGCGGCTCGCCGTCGACTCTCCATCTTTTCGAGAAAGGCTTCGTTGGCCAGACCGACGGCCTCGGCGATCGCGTCACGACTGATATGGCCATAGTATGCTCGCAAGATCCAGTCCCAGTCTTTGCCTTGGGCGACATAATAGAGCACGCTTTTTACCATGATCCGCGTGCCCTTAAAGGTCAGATGGCCATGACAAATTTCTGAGTTTGCAACGATGTACTGTCCAAGTTCTTTGCGTTTCCGTGTGCTCATGTGGTCGCCTATTCTGTTTATGGCTCACTTTGACATACCTCCATTGTGATGACAACAGGACAGTGCAGCGCCGGAGCATAGGAGACGTTGCAAGGCAATAAAGGTTACAACACGTCTGGGAGGCGAAGACAGTGCGGAGTCACAAAAAGTCTCAGAGTCTGAGAGTCGAGGAGTCGGGGAGTCACACCGAAAAAGAAACGGAGACTCGGCGAACCGGAGAAACGGTGAACGAAGACGAATGAGGGGGCGACGGGGCGAACGGGTGCGACGGCGACAGTAAGAATAGCCAACAAGGAGGGGGAATTAGGGGTCGTTGCAAGGAAATTGTTGAGGGCAGTTCGGAGTCACAAAAAGTCGAGGAGGTTGGGAGTCGAAAACAGTCCGGTGTCACGGAAGGAGTGAGTGGGCAACTGGGCGAACGGGCGAGGCAGTGTCTGAGCGTCTCAGTGTCACCCATTACTCTACGAGTCGAAGGTCTGCATTGATGGGAAGTTCGAAGATCTCTTTGCGCAGCAGTCGCGTCGAAAAGAACAGCACTTCAAGATTTTCGATCTCACCTGTGGTGGGGTTGAGTCGGGCAACTACGTCATCTCCCAGCTCTTCGGTCTCTTGCTGAGCGTAGGGATGGCACTTATCAATGTACAGAATGTCGGCTTCGCGATCGTATTTGAAACTTAACTTCGCTTCCATTCTACTTCTCCTTCAGTCAGCTTGCGGGCAAGATACGCGGTGATAATCCAACGTCGTCCCTGCATTGCACCATCCGAGACGACAACGACTACGACGTACTTGCCACCACGAATCGCGTCAAACCATCGAACAAACAGTCGGGCGTTACCAAACCGAGCACTCCGGCGCACTTGATCTGGGTCTCCAAGCGTACCGGCAATAGCCCCTCTATGCTCAGGTAGCAGGTCAGGGTGGCGCTCAGCAATATGAACCTCTCGTTCTTCTGTAAGCTCAACTTCAGCTCCTAAATATGGACAGCGGAAGAACGCCATACGAATTTTATACGCTGAAACGTGCCCTTTGCCGAGACCCATCGATCCAGGTGTCACTGGCGGCTTGCTCTCTCTGTCGTGAAGAACGAATGGGCGAGAAGGAAATGGGGGACGTTGCAATCTTTTTCATCTTTCACTCCTCGCGCCGGTGCCGCGTGCCCCCTCTGTCGGGGGCTGGGCGCCAGGGAAACTAGCGAGGGTCACAAACTGTCCAGAAAAGTCGAGGAGTCGCAGAGTCGAGGAGTCTGGGAGTCACGAAGAAACTGAATGGGCGAACGGGCGAGCGGGCGATGGGGCGAGGAAAAGTCTAGGAGTCGAGGAGTCTGGGAGTCATGGACAACGAAGAATGCGAAATGATGAATGGGGAAATAGGCTGCAGGCTGTAGGGAAGGCACAGGAGGCGAGGTCTTTACTTGAGCAATTATGTTCTTTCGTTTGTAGTGCCTTACAGCTGCTCCACCGTTCGAGCCGGATCTTGCCGCTGTTGCCAGAGGATGACGATGTCGCGGTAGTCTACGAAGGTGAGTTCCGCTGGAGTCAAGTGCAGTTCCGCACAGATCTGCGGAAGATCGCGCTGGAAAGCGGAGAATGCTTGCCAAATATGCTCTCCACCAGGGAGATCACGCTGCTGGGAAGAAACCCGTAGCCAGTCACGGATCTGACGAATGGCCAGCTTGGGATCATGGTTATGGGCTACAATATCTTGGCCAGCAATGTCGGACATGAACTTCTGGTAGCGATGGGGCTCGACATCTAGCACGAGCACGCGCTTCTGTTGTTGGCGACGGTTACCAAACTGTTTGCAGCCAAGGAAGATCCCGAGTTCGAGCGGCATATTGAAACGTGGGAACCCGGAGGCACGATCCAACTCCGTTCGGGAGAGGTCATGAATCCCATAGCGACAGGCGGCAACGAGTTGGAAGATAGTAAACAGACGAGTTTGTGACGAGTCGTTCACTTCGAGTGCTGAACGCGCCAGGAAGCCGGCATACTGGACGGCGAAGATGGTGGCATGGAAAAGCGGTTGGAAGTCCCGGTCAAATGGACAGTTGATAAATGGGTGACAGGAGCCTTCTAATGGGTGACCCTAAATTTCCTCAAATCTGAAGTGTACCGAAAATCGGCTTTGGAATATCTGACGCGAGCCAGGGCGGGAGGATTCTATCGTGTGGGGAATCGTATGAAGGAAATATCTGAATATCCTCAATTCCAGGATGAGGATTTTCAAAGAATCTTGTTGGAACAAGTCAGGTGACGAAGGGTAAAGGGGCAAGAAAGCAGGCCAAGGGCGGATACTAACGCATCTAGCTGGATCGACGCAAAAATTGCCGTGGCATTCCCGGCACCGACCAGTGGTTCAGTTGGACAGCTCCACATTTGCACTCAAAATGCCAAAGCCATTGGCAAATATCAGCCGCAAGGCGCTAGCCTCCGGTTCCCACATTGACAAATATCAGCCGCAAGGCGCTAGCCTCCGGTTCCTGCGTTCGCCCGACAAAAACCGGGTGCAAGCGCACTTCGGCTGATAAAATTGGCGCTGTCCAGATAGGCCGTGACTCCGGTCAGAATGTCTGGGGAATCGTTTCCGCTTGGTCCCCGGCCAAGGCTCAATCGCTCTTTGGCGTCCGTCAGCGGCAACTGCGAAAAAACGCGCCTGCGGTATTGCTAGTGCCGACTCCGTTACCGACAATTATCCCGTTGTAAATACCCAACTTGCGCCCGCCGCGGGCCCAATATCCGCTTCGATTTCGATTCCCCGTTTCCAGTAATGAGAAAAAAATGATTGCACGAATCTTCACTGTATTGTCATTGGCACTGCTGAGCGCAGGTGGCGCAAAAGCCCAGGGCACTCCCGAAATGCCCATGCCGCCGATGTCGCAACCTGTCGAAGCTCACAAGTGGCTTCACCAGTTCGAAGGAGAATGGACTACGACGATGCTGGCACCGGGCCAGACTCTCGAAGATGCTGGCGACGCCGCGCCTAAAGGCACGATGTCCTTCAAAATGCTTGGCGAATTATGGTTGATCAACAACGTCTCCGGCAACATGGGCGGCGGTGTGACCGTGAACGCTATCCTGACCATCGGCTACGACGAGTCAAAGAAAAAATACATCGGCAGCTGGGTCGACTCCTTCATGAACATCATGTGGCTCTATGAGGGCACCGTCGATGAGTCGGGCAAGAAACTGTCGCTGGAGGCCGACGGGCCAAACATGATGGGAGGCGAAGGAACGATCCGTTATCGCGACTCGTACGAATTCAAATCCGACGACCATATCGTGCTGACTTCCGAGGCCCAGATGGACGGAACCTGGACGACCTATGTGACCGCTGATATCCGCCGCAAGAAGTAGTCCGGTCTCAGGTAGCGAGCGCGCCCGTCGTTCAGCACGTGCACCCAAGGCCCTATTCAGGACAGGAATACGGGGACACAGCACTTTGCTAACGGCTGGTGGCGGGTTGGGAAAAATGGACAAGCATTATCGGCGTCGGGATTTTCGGCGGGTGGCTGATGAAATTAGCTGAGAGTGCTGCAGAATGAGGAGGCTTGATGGAGGCGTCTCTTGGACTTGACGGAGATCTCCGATGACGGTCGGGCGATCGCGACCCGCGGCGGCGTGTGCAACGTCGACAACGCAATCTCGTTGACCTCCAGCGGCTGAAGCGGCCTGCTGATCGACCAGGCCTCGAACGCCGTTGTCCCGGACTTGTCAAACCGATAGCCCTCACCATCGGAAGTGGGATCTGGTCCAGCCGGGCCGTCCATCGTCATCTGGAATAACGTATGTCCTTTTTCTTCACTGTTGCCCCTCGAAGGCAATCTACGTACCCGCCCAGTCCTCGTTGGTAGTTTCACTATACGAGTCATTCGCTCGCGATCACTAGACGAATTTCCAGCTCAATCCTGTCAAGGCTCGTAGGGCCTCCAGAAAGGTGACACCGTGTACATCCAGGATTTTGCCGCTACTATACGCCTTTCCCATAATGCTCTGGTCGGTCCAGCCATGAAATATGTCTTTATTTAGATCTTTCTTGACAAGAGCCGTATGTGCAACAGGACTGCCTTTCTGATATCCCTCCTCATTAGCATCATATTCATCACCTAGTCCAAATAGATGACCTACCTCATGCATTATGGTACGGTATTTATACGTCTCAGGAGGAACAGGAGGAAACCCCATTAAAGCCTCAATATGTTCTTTAGGTCGTTCAGGGATACAGGTAAGAGCAGTAATATCCCTATCAATGTCCCTGTCAAACCCGTCTGTGTGATCTAAAATGATTGAGGTAGAAGTAAACATTTTCGCTTTTTGTCCTACGCTTCCGAAGGTGACCTTTGTGAAAATAGTATTTGGAGCGAGGGTTCCGCTTCCCATTTCTTCAACTTCGCACCTGACTTCGGCAAACAGGTTCGAAATTCCTGGCTCATTGCATACGAATCGATGCCAGCCTCCCCAACATTCAACATTTAGGCGAAAAGTCTCTCTACACGATTGTTCCATAGTTTTGATGAATCCAGGCCAACGATTTGCCATTTCCGGGCTGATACCCTCAGGAGGCATCCATGGTTCGATCGTTATTTGAGCTTTAACTGTAATAGTAAGTACTTGAGTCTCCGAATTATATTCAATCTGGTCAAATTTACCCCATCCCGCTGAAGGCCTAAATCCATACTTGGTATATTTATGACTTACCGATTTATTGGATTTGTTGACAAACGACAACGGAGTTATTTGATTTGATGTGTTTTGCAAAACGGGCTTGAGAAAATCGCGAAGCAAATTGCCTGGAGCCTCGCCTATCGGACCATGAACGACTTGATTATAGGCGTTTTCTTCGAAGCTGGGAGTTCTTGATGCATGGGATAGCGATTCTCCAAAGCTATCGAGAGCTCTTTTCGCGGATTCCCCGCGATCACCTTCCGACCCGCCACTTGAAAGTCCGGTCCTCGTATCGGCATTGCTTCCTGTGCGAGACGCGGGATTACGTTCATCCATTTTTCGCCCATGAGCGATCTTCGTTGCAGCTCCGGTAAGACCACCGCTCGAACTGCCACTTCCACCCGCTCCAACAAGCGACTTCACCAGGTCCGCCGCGATCTGCCCCATGGCTACGGACTTCTGGGCTTCGGTCCGCATATTCTCGCTGGCAAGTTGCCCGGCAACTGCAGCCGCTTGCATCGTGCCATCCATGCCCGCCTGTACGAGATGTTGCGTTCCGGCCAGCCCGCTCATGTCCCTGAAGTTCAAGCTGCTAAGAGCTCCAAGCGAAGCGCCAATGCCCGTCGGGTTTGGAAGAGACGTTGGGTTAACGATATTCAGTACCGGAGGCGATAATTGGCCGGGCTTGAGGTCGTCCGGAGTCGCCCGACTTCCGGTTCCAACGGGCGAAATTTCCGGCGGAGCGAATGGGATCGGAGAGTCTTGCCAATTCCAAAAACGGGTAAGATCGAGCTTTTCGGCGGAGTTGGCTCGCCCCAGCACTGCCTCGGCGAAAACTCCATCCGTGGGAATCGGGATGAGGCGCTGGTTCGCCGGCTGGGACAGGTTAAGACCGCGTTTCTGTAAATATTCTTGCCATGGGACGTACTTTGGGTCGCCAGATGTTTCGTCGGGCTGAGGAATGCCCAATTCTCTCAAGGGTATTCCACAATCTTCGTGCGCATCGACTGGCGCACGCAAGGTCATGTAGTTGCCAACGACCTGCACCGGACCAGGCTCAACGATCTCAATCAACGGCCTGCTTCGCCATTTGTAGTGCGACAGGACTTGAGTCAATGTGGCCGTGTCCAGTCTGCGAAAAACGGCCCGGCTGTAGTAACTTCGGTGGCTATTCAGGTGAGCCAGGATTTCCTTGTCCAGCTCGGTCTCCTGAATGTCGATGCGGAGGATCCGTATCATTCCCGATCCTGATTCCAACGGTACGGGAGGCAGCGAAAAGTGGCGGCCCTGATCGATGCAGTTCAACTGCATCGATCCCGGCGTCGTGTTCGAGCCAGCAATCTCCAAAAAGATGGCCGTTATATCTTCCATCGTAGGGATAATTCTGGCGGGTGCCAGGGACGCCAAATCCACCCTGCCATCGGCCAATGTAAAGGGAACCGGACCGCTGGTCAGGTCAAGACGGCCTTTCTTCACCTCCGGGTTAGTGACAGAAATGGACTGGACCTGGACGGTCTCCGGGATAAACAGGCTATCGGATTCTGCTCGCAAGGGTGAACGTCCCAGAACACGAATCAGGGCCGCGATGGCCTCGTCGTTCCAGGCCAGCGAATCCCGGACGGCACGAAACACCGCCGGGCCAGCGTTGTCCATTGCGGCATTCATTCGGTCAATGGCGACGCTTGATTGAAAGCTTGCGGTGTTTGGAAAACTTTGCACGGCGTTGATCATGTTAGGAATCAAGGCTTTTGATTCGGTCAACGTCGCCGACTCGGTAAAGGTCACGTCCTTGGCTCGCGCCGTAATGATATTGACCGCATTTGCCGCTATGCCCTGAAAAATTGCCGGTCCGTTCGGCGAAACGCCGCCAGCGGATCCCGCCTGAAACACTGCACCCGTGAACACGTTAACCGCGTCAGTAATCGCTGCATTTCCCTGGCGTGACGAAAGCCAACTCTTTGCGTCCGGTGTCAAGCTCACGGTACGGATTCCATTCCAGGAATCGTCCGACAACAGAAATCGAATGCGGGTGTTAAGGGCGGCGGCAAAAAGCGCCGGCCGAAACCGCTCGACGAACTGTATCGCAGCCGGATTCTCCGGATCAAAATCGATCAATTCCATCGGCAAGAAAAGGCATCGATCCGCGCGCTCCAGTTTCACTTCCGTCCGATAGACCTGAACGACCTCGTAGTATTGAACGGTCAAAGCGTGCATGTGATTGTAATTTGCGACAATCCGTGTACTGACTTGCTGGTGCTCGCTCTGCGAAACTTCCCGAATGGCCGTCGCACGACGGTTACGAACACTGTTGGAATGTTGTTCCGTCCGGTCATTAACGTTTTGGGCCATCTCCGCGAAGATCGACCGGGTGCCGATCGACCACCCCGAGCTTTCGGCCTCTGCGGTTGTACCGGCCGCCTGATAACCACCCGAAACGTCCCCACTGGCGAATAGACTGGTGACCAGACCGGTTCCAATGGCCCCTGCGACTGCTCCACTCGATGAATCCGAGGAACTGCTGGAACGAGAACCTCCGCGTTGCATGTAGCCGGCGACCGCCGACTGGACTTCGCTCAACGACCGGACATGTTTAGTGCTGTGTGACAGTCGTTCCCCTTCTGCGACGCTCTCCGATGCCAACGACGCTGTTCGCCGTGACCAGTCGATGACTGTGATTCTGGTCGCCTCGCCCGGCGCCAACGCCAGAGAATGTAGCATATGCCCAAGCGTGACACCCTGAGAATACCAGGACTGCGAGAAGGTCAACAGCGCTCCGATGGCCGGGCGATTCAGGCCTCCCGGATCGAGCGCTGCATTCAGCGAAATGGGTCCGGTCAGATTTTCCTGGGCGCTTACACCATCCCCCAACATCTGCAGCATCGTCAAGGTCGAATAGTAGACGCGCTCCGTTGGGTACTGCCCCATGCGAGGACGCAACTCCTCGGTTTGAATCTCTTCCGGATCCATTGTGGTGCCGAACGACTCTCCCACAAGGCGTCGAGCAGCTATGCTCGGAGGCCAGAGCGCAAGGTCACGGATCGTCTTGACATCCAGGGCCGCAGTCAAGTCCTTCGCCTGCGCGGCGGAGAGGAGACGCAGGTTGTCGATAGGGAGTCCCGGAACGACATCAGGTGGCGAAAAATTCGCCTTGTCATTAAGCAGATCTCCTTAAACGAGTCCAAACCTCGCGGAAGTTCCGCCGCTAGCGGTCATGGAAAGGACACTGGCGGCAGTCGCGAACAGGTTCGAAGTCCCCAGGTCGAAGATGGTCTTGATACCGACTTCGGCCAGTGCATTCGCTGCAGCGACGCTGACACCAAGCAACTCCAACGTCGGCTGGACGAGTATTGCCGACAATTCAAGGGTGGAGGAACTGGCGCGGATAAATTCTCTGGAATCAGTCATGATCCACTTCCATTTGCCAAATTGTTTAGCGGCGTTTCAAGATGTTTTGTTTCAGCGTGAATTGTAGTGAATTGGAGTAGAGCGGGATCGAGGCTATTCAAAAATTATGATTTGAAACAGAAATGGGGTCAAGTCCTTCTCTTCCTGTAACCTGAAGTTAGGCAGCAGACGCGGCACTTCTACGGGTGTGGACTGGCTGTGATATTTCTCCGGCACTCACCTCCTGTTCATCGAGTTTGAGGTGCACACGCAAGCTCCGCATTTGTTGTTGTTCCAATTCACTGAAACACTTCTTGTCCCACCGCTCACTGACGCGAATCAACACGTCGTAGACCAACATCACCACATCGCCTTCTGCCCAGAGGTGCGGAATGACCTTGGTGCGGCGGCGTTCTTCGACAAAAGTCCGCTCCACCAGATTGGAGGTGCGCACATATTGTTGATGGCGTTGCGGGACGGCCAGATGATTGAGACTGGCGTCGGCATCATCTAATAAGCAGCGACACAACTCGGGAAACTCCCGCTGGTACTGTTCGACAATGGCGTCCCGTCTCTGTTCGGCTTTCTCCCGACTCGGCGCATCGCGCATATCCACCAGTAACGCCTTGACCTCTGGCCACGCGCGGGCGGGCACTTTCTGCTGAAAGTTCTGCATCTTGTGAAACCAACACCGGATGCGTAAGGACTTGGGCCACACGGCATCGATCGCCTTGGTCAGGCCTCCCGCTCCATCGGTGGTAATCGTGATCGGCGTCCGCATTCCGCGTTTGACCAACTCCCGCAAGACGTCCACACAACTCTCATAACTCTCACTATTCGTGGTTGAGAGATGGACCAATACTTTGCGTCCATCCTCACAGATGGCCCACACACAGAGGATGCCGGTTTTCTGGCCCCAGCGCCGGAGTGGTTCATAGACGGTATCAATAAAGAGGTAGGTCACGGTTTCTTGACTCAGATCTCGGGTCCGCCACGCTTCATATTCCTCACTCAAGGTTGCGCTGATCTCGCTGACCGTACTTTTGCCCAGGACGAAATGGCCCAGCGCACTTTCTAAACTGTACTCAATATCTCTCTGGGACAATCCGCCTACATACATCTCCACGATTAAGCGTTTGAGCACGTCACTGGTGGTGGCCATCTGGTTCCATAATGCCGAGCGAAACGGTTCCTCGCGCCCCCGAATCTGGGGCCGCTGCACATGAAAGAGGCCTTCGGCGGTCTTCAGTGTCCCCTGCTCATACCCGTTGCGATACCCTAATTTCGCTCCCCGCGCTTCGTACCGCCCCCGCCCTAACGCTTCCGCTTGTTCGTGCTCTAAGGCTTCTTGCAAAATCCGCTCAGTGGATAGACGGACAATCGTGCTCAGTAACTCTTCGCCACTTTGCCCATCCCGATGTCCCTGCAATAACGTCCGTAACGCCTGTGCTTTCTGTTCACTCGGTGCTATTTTCTTCTCCATACGGGAGTCCTCCTTACTATATGGTTAGTAATCTTGTTCGCTACTTGATTACCTACCGCAGAAGTGATTCCCGTCTACGCCCCTCGCTTTACAGGGATTCTAGGACATAACCCGCCGTTGAAGTGCTGAGGGGTGCGTTTCGTGCGTGCCATGATGAACTCCCTTCCTGATAAACCTCACCCGCAGCCGCTTGCGCGACTGCTGCCCTCTCCTTGACAGGCGAGGGCGGGAACCGAAAAAAAGCCGGGTTACCGTGTGACCATTACAGTGGTCACCGCTGGCAACCCGTCCAACTTGACAGCTCTTCACTCCTGTAGAGAGGAGTTGAGCAGCGCAAATTCCGTGGGCTTTCCGTCCCCGAGTCACCTCGGGTTTGGCCCTATTTCTTTGCACGGGTGCCAGACGGCAGTCCGTGCATTTATTTACTTACTTAAGAAGTCGTTGCTCAAGAGGAAATCGGATCACGTATTCAGGTCTCATGGGTAAAAATATTTTGCATCCTCCGGCCTTTTCCCCTTGTCCGCCGGTGTTGCCTGACTCCGCCCGCCAAACCGCCTTCAACGTCGAACGGTTTTCGATCGCTCACCGTTCCTTCTTCCACACTTCACCGGACGGCGACAATTGTTCGCAGGTCCCATTTTTTGGCTCCAAATAGGATTAACTCACTGATAGTGACTAAAATGCGCTGACCGAATGGTGCGGTAGTCTCGCGTGCCATGAGCGGCTCGTGCCGCTCTAGTTCTCATCTACTGCAGCGGAGTGCGACAGGGAGGTATCTGGACAGGACAAGATCCGATGTTGTAAGACGAACATGGAAAAGACTGATGGGTGTTCTTCGTATCCGCCACATGGCGGATGCGGGATTCTCGGTCAGGAGCACGGGAATGAACCACTTGCGACCGTACTTGGTGCAAGCCTATACCAACGCCGAGACGTGGAGCGAGCTGCAGGACGAGAACCGCCGGTTGCGGCAGGCTATTGAGGAAAGCAACCGTGGCGTCATCATCGTCAAGAGCAACGGTCGTATACACTCGTGTACTGACCAGGCCCGGCGCTGGTTAGCGACGTATTGTGGCTATCTGCCCAACGCTGGTGAATGGTTGCCAGCTGAGGTGCGTCGGTGGTTCCTTCAGCAGCACGCACAGAGGACACAAACCGAGACGCCCCCTCAGCCGTTCTCATCTTTGATGTTAAAGCGCGAGAATACGCAGTTATCCATCCGTTTACTGACCGACGTGAATGAGAATCAGCACACGTTGTTATTGGAAGAACGAACAACACGCCTGACACCTACCTCACTCATAGTGTGAGGGCTCAGTTCCCGCGAAGCCGAGGTGCTCTATTGGCTGGTGCAAGGGAAAACCAATCCTGAGATCGGCATCATTCTGTCGATCAGCACACGGACCGTGCAGACCCACTTGGAGCGGGTGTATCTGAAATTGGGTGTGGAGACGCGTAATGCGGCAACGCTCTATGTCTTCGAGCGATTGGGGCTCATTGTCGGCTAAATTCTCAACAGCCAAACAACACTCGGGTATTTTGCCAGGCCGCCTCTCCGATCTCTGCCGTCGTAAGCCCTTTTACTTCTGCCAGTATCTTGGCGACCTGCACGACATACGCTGGCTCGTTGCGTTTGCCCCGATATGGCAATGGTGCGAGCAACGGACAATCGGTTTCAATGAACAGGCGATCAAGCGGAACATTGTGTGCCGCCTCGCGTAGATCTGTCGCGCTTTTGAATGTGACAATGCCGCTGAAGGAAATATAAAGACCAAGCTCAAGCAGCATTCGTGCTTCGTCAGCACTGCCAGTGAAGCAGTGCATCACGCCACGAATCTGGCCTTCACCTTCCTCACGCAAAATCTGTGCGGCTTCTGGATAGGCATCGCGCACATGCATCGATAACGGCAACTGCAACCCGCGGGCGAGGCGAATGAACTTGCGAAAGTGCAATCGTTGTTCGTCGCGGGGTGAGTTGTCGTAGTAGAAGTCGAGACCAGTTTCACCTAAGCCGACGACTTTAGGTTGCTGTGCGAGTTCGCGTATCCGCACATATGTTTCATCGGTAATCGACTTGGCATCGTGCGGATGAACACCGACGACAGCAAAGACATCTTCGTGTTCTTGTGCAAGCGCAACCGCTTTCTCGTTGTGCACGAAATCACCGTTGGCGCCGATGACAATGAAGCGCGACACTCCTGCTTCCCGTGCACGGGTAAGCATGGCGTCGCGGTCATCGTCGAATTTTACGTCGGTTAAATGGCAGTGTGAGTCGGCAAACAGCATGAGTAATCACCTCATGGGAAATTTTACTGGGGTTGTCTTTAGCCGCGGAGCGGCATTTGAAGGTAGCCCGGCCTTTCAAGGCCGGGAAAGGATCAACATCATACCCATCGCATCGCTACGCGACGCGGAGAATCAGGTGCCATCACATCCAGGCCGTACACGACCTGGCTACCGTCAACCGTCCCTACGGGACGAAAAAGGCTCAAGCGTGACATCGAAACGATTCGCTATCCTGCAGTCTTTATCCTTCCGCGCTCAATCTCGGGAACAGCGCTTGTGACTTCTGCACCTGGTGCCCGACCGCAAACGCCTGGCCCCACGGTAAGCCGTAGTTGTTCCACTGTTCTTTCGGGAGATTCAGTAGCGTCAACAACTTGCTACTGGTCTCCGGCAAAAACGGAAGCAACAACTGCGCGGTTATACGTAACGCTTCCAACAAATTGTGCAATACAGCACCGACGCGTGGCATCTGTGCTTGATCCTTCGCCAGCGTGAACGGCGCAGTTTCCGTAATGTACTTGTTGGCTTCGTTGGTCGCACGGAAGACTGACTCCAAAGCGCGGTTTAACGCCAAATTGCCAACGTGCTCTTCTACTTCACTGATTGCTCGGGCAACTGATACTCGTAGATGCGCATCGATATTTGGTATCGGTGAACTCAACGGCTGCACGACACCTTTAAAGTAACGATCTTGCATCGACAACGTCCGACTGACGAGGTTGCCTAAATTATTCGCCAAATCACCATTATAACGGTTGATGAGATTCTCTTGACGAAAATCGGCATCCTGTCCGAATACGCTTTCACGTAACAAGAAGTAACGAAATGCATCAAGCCCGATCTTCTCTTTCATCTCTAGTGGTGAGATGACGTTGCCGAGGCTTTTGGACATTTTCTGGCCTTCGACCGTCCAGAAGCCATGCACGTTAAGATGTTTGTAGAGTGGCAGGCCAGCGGACATCAGCATCGTCGGCCAGAACACGCCGTGTGGTTTGAGAATATCTTTGCCGATGATGTGTTGTGCGACTGGCCAGAACTTTTCATAGACATCTTCGCCTTTGTATTTCAGGCCGCTGATGTAGTTGATCAATGCATCAAACCACACGTAGGTGACGTAGCGCTGATCAAACGGCAACTCGATACCCCACGTCAAGCGGCTCTTTGGGCGCGAGATACACAGATCGCCGAGGTTCTCATCGCGCAGCATGCCGATGACTTCATTCTTGAAGCCTTCAGGGCGAATGAAATCTGGGTTGGCTTCGATATGTTTGAGGAGCCGCTCTTGGTATTTACTCATGAGGAAGAAATAATTTTCTTCCTCAATGTACTTCGGTTCGGTGAGGTGGTCCGGACATTTGCCATCGCGCAATTCTTTGGGAGTGTAAAAGCGCTCGCAGCCAACGCAATAGAGTCCGCCGTAGCTACGAAACTCAATATCCCCCGCTTCGTAGACTTTGGTAAGAAACTCTTGCACGTACTGGATGTGATACGGATCAGTCGTGCGAATAAAATGGTCGTAGGTAATATCGCAGACATCCCACGCCGCGCGAAACGACGCACTGACACGATCGGTGAACTCTTTCGGAGAGACGCCAGCCTGTGCGGCCGCTTCGGCGACCTTGTTGCCGTGTTCATCGGTACCGGTGAGATAAAAGGTCTCCCAACCTCGTGCGCGGTAATAGCGCGCCAGCGTGTCGGTGATGATCATCGTGTACGCACTACCAAGATGCGGATCACCGTTCACGTAGTAAATTGGCGTAGTAAAGTAGGTTTGTGGCATAGAACCTCTTGGGGCTAGGGACTAGGGACTTGGGACTAGAGATTAAAAAAATAAAACGTAATGCGTAAAATGTAACGAGAAGAGTGAAACGTAATACGTCCCCTTTTATTCTTCACTAGTCCCAAGCCCCTAGTCTCATGTTTTCTGCGAAAGTCTGAGTAACATATCCTCAACCGCTAACTGGCGGTTTGCATTCCGCCCAAGCGCTTGCAGTGTATCATAGACGATTGTGAGCTGTTGCAGAGCCCCCTCGACGCCGAGCTGGGTAGCAAGTTGGGCAATGGCAGACAGGCAACTATGATGGCGGATTACTCCGTCAGCACCGAGCACCGCGTAGCGTAGCACTTCTTCGTACCATGACAGGACGATCTCTAAGCGATCACCACCAGTCATATGCTCGTCTGCAGCATCGCTGTTCCTGGCCGACTTCTTCACGCGATTGGCAACTACCCATTCTGCGAAACGAGAAAGATCGGTAAACGAGGCACTGCGCAGTTTCTGTAACTCTTCTTCGACGTAGCGTCGTTCTTCAGTGAACAATTGCGGGTCAAGGCTGAGCGCGCGCCCTATGCTTCCGCGACTATACAACGCGAGCGCCTGGGCCGTTTCGTTGTCCTTGCCGTGTGTCTGCGTGAGCAGGGTTTCAATGATGGAAGCTGACAATGCGGAAAATCGCATCTGCTGGCAGCGCGAGAGTAGGGGGCGCGATAACGTGGCAGAGTTCAGGGTTAACAGCACGAGCAGAGCATCTCCGGGAGGCTCTTCGACAATCTTGAGCAACGCACTCTGGGCCGCAGGTGTGAGCGTATGGGCCTCTTCAACGATCGCCACCTTTTTTTTTCCGTGTACAGGACGCAGACTGAGCAGGCGTTGCAAATCGCGCACTTGGTCAATAGAGACTGACTGTTTCCCTGTTTCCGGTGCCACGAATTGGACATCTGGATGCGTCCGTGCTCTCAGCATGACACAGTGAGTACACGTGTCGCAGCCCGTGCCGGGGTGCGTAGTGCAAAGGAGTGCTTGGGCGAGCGCCAAGGCCGCCTGTTTCTTTCCCACACCCGCCGGACCGACAAAGAGATAGGCATGTGCGAGGCGGTCGCGCCCTAGCGCATGCCGCAATGTCGCAATTGCTGCGTCTTGGCCGTGGATCTCATTCAGGAGCATGGACGAGAACGTAAAACGGAACAGGAAGGACGTAAAGGGGAAGGGAAAAATTGTGGATTGCGGATTGGAGAACGAGGATTAGCAAAAATCTAAATCGAACCAGGAGAGATTGGTACACCTAAGCTATCACCCTGAGTGCAACGAAGGGTCTCGCAGAGAGATTCCTCACTCCGCTCAGAATGACAGAATCGCAACGTCCCAGCATCAAGTGTACGAATGGTCTGTGGTCTCATTGAGCCCCTTTCTTTGCTATTCCACAATCCACGATCCACAATCCTCGATTCACAATCCGAAATCCGCAGTCCGCAACTGGCAATTCCGCAGTCCGCAATCTACAATCCGCCATTATGAGTACTGCACGAACAACAGCTGAAAGTGATGCTAGCAATCCGGCGCGCTACGTGATGCGGATCAACACGCATACCGGTGAGGAGATGCCGGGCCCGATCGATCCCGATGATCTTCTCATTCATGCGTATCGCGATCACCACCCGTTAGAAGTCACTGCGCAGTTTCTTGCCAGTCGCGCGATCCAGTTAACTGGTAGTGAGGCATTGGCTCGGCAAGGGTTACGGATCGTCAACACGGTCGGGTCGCTTATGGCACAAACAGTGGGCCGGGCGGTTGGCAGTGTAGATCTTGAACATCAAGCGAAGAAGCTTCTCGGAGTTGTCGACCGAGATGCGGTTTTTCAGTTTCGTGCCCCCGCCCATTTAGCAGAGAAAGAAGTCTCCACTCGTATTGAACGACTACAGCGTGATGCACGCAAGCTGTTTCGTGCTCGTGGGCGCAAGCCTCAACTCGTCGTCCTGCTCACCGGCGCGACGGGTTTCGTGGGTAAGGAGATTCTGTACCAAGCCGCAAGCGATCCGCGTATCGCTGAAGTCATTGCGGTGGTTCGTCCAGAAACGTTGCGTGATCCGAAAACCAAAGCGGTAACCAAAACACTCTCTCCACACGAACGTGGTGCTCTCCTGTTGCAGCGGCTACAGGTGACTGGACCGACGACAAAGAAGTTTCAGTTTGTTGCTGGCGATATTGAGCAGCCGCAATTGGGAATAGCTCCCGAGATTGTGGAACGACTGCGCAGCAAGGTCACTCACGTTATCCATTGTGCCGCCAGTGTCTCATTTGACGACCCCTACGAGGCGTCATTTCGTGCCAATGTCTTGGGCTGTCGTAATGCACTGACCTTCTCGTTAGCGTTGCAGCAAAGTGAAGAATCGCCGTTCATTAATCATATCGCGATTGAAACATCCTATATTCATGGACGTAAACGGCACTCTTTTGCGCAAGAGAGCGTGCTCGATTTCCCGCGCCACTTTTACAACAATTTCTACGAACTCACAAAAGCGATGGCCTCGATCGAGACCGATCGGTTTATGATTGAGAAGGGCCTGCGAGTCACGCAGCTCCTGCCTGCCATTGTCATCGGCGAAGCGCGTACCGGCAACAATCGTGGAGACACCAAAGTCGTCAATGCGCCGGTCAACGCCTTTGGTCGTGTGCATCAGGCTGCCGTACAAGCCAATACCTTGAATGAACAACTGAAGGCCTGGTTGATCGGTCTTGTGGCCAATAGTTTTCCCGGCGATAACACGGCGGAAATCAACCTGGTCCCTGTTGATCGTGTGGTTGCA
Organism: Deltaproteobacteria bacterium; assembly: GCA_016874775.1. NCBI lineage: Bacteria > Pseudomonadati > Myxococcota > Myxococcia > Deltaproteobacteria bacterium. The sequence goes on along the minus strand of VGTJ01000067.1, from coordinate 7,549 downwards.
GGAATCCTGGCTGCTCTGGCAACGCCTGATGCCGTTGGGCAACGAATTCATCTAGCAACCGATAATCGAATTCGTTTCGACGATATGATGCGCATTATTTATGAGGAACTGGGTGTGAAGGTCCGTCGCGCTGATCCGACATTATACCGTAACGTGGCCTTCCCGGTAGTGAAGACCGTCCTCAACGCGGTAAACGAGAGTCGGTTGGCGGACGGACTTGAACGACTAAGCGTGATCTTTGGTGGCTACAGCGAGTGGGGACACTCGTGCATCGAGTCGGCAATGATGTGCGAGTATTGGGGCTGCCGCTGCGTCGACCGAATTTTGGCCGTGTACGTGACGCAGACGAGATCGCTCGACGGGAAGCAATCTGGGAAGGACTGTGCACTACCCTGGAACAGAAAACCGGCCATGAAGTTGGAGCGATTGCCGCCGATGACTTCCGTCGCTTGATCGCAGAAGAACTTGCACTGGATACATTTCATGCTCGTCCAGCGCATGCGCAAGCCGCTAGACCGCGACACCGATCACCGCGGCGTCGTGCGGCGGCTGCGTATGCGCCGCAACAGAAGGACGACAGTGGGAACGGTCGGAATTCTTCACCACGAGGTCTAACGGTCATTAAGTAAAAGAACCATGAATAAAGCACTGACGCTCATCGATCTCGCGTTCTTGGCACTTGAATCACAGGTGCAAACTGGCCATGTCGGCGGGTTGGCGATCTTCAAGCTCCCGAAAGGCGCGAAAGATGGCTTCTTTCAGCGTGCTGTCGAAACGCATAGTGACTGGCAACGCACAGAAGGTCTGTTTCGCTTGGTCTTGCGTCGCAAAGGTGTTGGTCTGGGCTGGGTTGAAGAGGAACAGGTCGATGTCGCGTCTCACATTCAGTATCTTGCCTTGCCGAAGCCGGGTACGCGCCGACAACTGTACACGCTCGCAGAACGGTTACATGCCCAGCCGCTCAATCGTCGGCACCCGTTGTGGGAAGTTGCGTTCATCGAGGGGCTCGAAGGAGGGTGCGGGGCAATCTACGTCAAAATACATCACGCTCTGGCTGATGGCATCTCTGCCATTCGTTTGTGGCTGAATACGTTCTCTACCTCAGCGAAAGATCACTCACAGTTGCTGTGGCACGCCCAATTACCGAAACGTCAAGCTGCGAACGAGGGAGAGCGAAACGTCTCGACGAAGATCATGCAGTTTTTTTCCTCACTCTCTGAAGGAGTGATGTCCGCAGCGCCGATTGCCTCAACCGAAACGGTCCGTTCGCTGCTCTACACGATTGGGGCATACCAGGGGTCGGAAGTCTCAACCTTCATGGCGCCACGCACGCTCTTCAACCGTCAGATTACTAACCGACGGCGGTTTGCCTCGTGTGATCTCTCATTACAAGAGATACGGACAGCAGCGAAGCAGGCTGACGCAACCGTCAACGATGTCGTGCTGATGATTTGCGCGAGTGCGTTGCGGCGCTATTTGTTGGATCAGCAGGCGTTACCGGAGACGCCGTTGACGACGTGGATGCCGATCTCGACCCGGCGGGAAGGTGACACCCGTCCCAGTAATCAGATTGCGATGACCTGTGTATCATTGGCGACGCACCTTGCTGATGCGCGCGCACGCTTCCAAGAAATCCGCGCTAGTGCTGAAGCCGCGAAACAAGACACACTGACACGTTCGCCGGAAGCGAATAACTGGCTTGCGGTGTTGCGAGGCAGTCTTCCACTGATGACAGACTTATTGGGGGTGAATGAATTCGTTGCTCCTGCGGCAAATCTGACCATCTCTAATGTTCCGGGTCTGAATCAGGAGTTGTATTTTCACGGCGCCAAACTCGAAGTGATCTATCCCATGAGCGTGCTGATGGGAACGATCGGACTCAATATCACGCTCTTGAGTTGTGGGGATACACTTGGAGTTGGGTTGCTCGCGTGTCCAGACACAGTGCCTGAATTGGAGAAACTGGCTGGGTATGTGGGAGAGGCGTTTGCGGAGTTTCGGCGGATGAATAGAAAAAAACAGTAGGGTGGGTATCGCCCACTATTTCTTTGTGAACGTGGAGTTCCGTTAGGTGGGCCGTGCCCACCGTATAAAAGCATTGCCCACCATTTCCTTCTTTCTCATCCTACGAAATCTGAGGCCGTTGTCTCCAAAATCCCGTCGCCTGCTCAAAAGCATGGGCAAGTTGCAAGACGCCAAAATCATCATGATGTCGTCCGACAATTTGCACGCCGATCGGCAAGCCTTCTGGTGTGAAACCACACGGAACCGAAATCGCCGGGAGGCCGGTGACGGTGATGTAGTAGCACGAACGCATCCAATCGAGGTATGTGTCCAGCTTTACGCCGTTGATCTCGGTAATGTAGCGCTGTTTGACGTCGAATGGTGGTACTTGAGAGACAGGCAGAATCAGGAATTCGTACTGCTCCATGAACTGGCGCATACGCTGATAGAGTTCCGTGCGTTTGCGTTCCGCCCGTCCGATCTGGGGGCCGGTGAGTTTCATGCCTTCTTCAATGTTCCAAATCACCGTGTCTTTCATCTGTTCGCGATGTTTCGCCAGCATGTCGCCATAGCCAAGATCGAACATCCACGCACGCCACACACGAAACGCTTCATCGGCATCGCGAAGGTCTGGGGTTGCTTCCTCTATGGCGCAGCCTAGCGAGGAAAACACCGAGCGCTGTTTTTCCATCGCTGCGGTTACGCGCGGATCAACTGGCAAGCCACCAAGATCTTGACTCCAGGCGATACGCACACCTGTGAATGATCGCTCTAACGGGCGACGAAACTGTTCGCCGGACTCACTGATAGAGATGGGCGCACGTGCGTCTGGACCGGCCATCGCGCTCAGTAGTAATGCGGTGTCTTGTACCGTGCGCGCCATTGGTCCTTCGACTGGTAATGGACACCAGGCAATACGTGAGGGCCAGACTGGCACGCGACCAGGTGACGGACGAAAACCGACCACGTTACAAAAGCTGGCGGGATTGCGCAGTGAGCCGCCGAGATCACTGCCATCAGCAATCGGCATCATGCCACAGGCTAGGGCCACGGCTGCGCCGCCACTACTGCCGCCACAGGTCTTAGTCAGATCATACGGATTCAACGTCTCACCAAACACTTGGTTAAAGGTTTGTGATCCTGCCCCGAACTCTGGCGTGTTAGTCTTGCCGATGGTGATAGCTCCGGCAGCCCGCAGGCGCTCGACGATAATTTCGTCTTGATCTGGAACGAAATCTTTGAAGATTGGCGAGCCCAGCGTCGTGCGAATGCCTTTGGTCAACACCAAATCTTTATGAGCAATCGGCAACCCATGCAGTGAGCCAAGCTCTGCTCCACGGGCAATTGCCTCATCAGCCTGTTTTGCGCCTTCTCGTGCTCGTTCAGGAAGGTAGGTGACAATTGCATTGACTGTGGGATTGACCCGCTCGATCTGGGCAAGATGTGCGTCCATCACCTCGCGGCATGAAAGCTCCTTAGAACGAATACGTTGTGTGAGTTCGGTCGCCGTTATGAAGCAGAGTTCTGCGCTTGACATGGTTCCCTCTCAATCAGTGATGACTGCATCAGCTTCAATTTCAATCAGCATGTCAGGATGAACTAAGCGCGATACTTCCACGAGGGTTGATGCCGGACGAATATCGCGAAAGAACTCAGCGTGCGCTTTGCCGACGGCTTCGGTCTTGGAGACGTCGGTGACAAACATACGCGTGCGCACGACATGTTTCATTGACGCGCCACCTTGCTGTAGGGCCTTTTCAATCGTGCGTAAAGTGGTGAGTGCCTGTGTATACATGTCGCCAACACCGGCAACTGACCCATCCGGTTGAATCGCGGTACTGCCAGAAACGAAGATCTGATTGCCAACCTTCACTGCGCGTGAGTAACCGAACACTGGCTCGTAGGGAGCGCCGGACGAAATGTTTATACGGGTGGACATTAGGGGTTCCTCCTTCTTTGGGATCGCAAAACTAGGGACTAGGGGCTTGGGACTGGGGGCTTGTCGCTCTTGAGACTAGAGGCTGGAGGCTAGAGACTGGTCCTCCCCACCCAAGCCTCTAGTCTCTAGTAGTCAGTCCATTTAATTTTGAGGGATAGGGTTTCGTCATGCCCGCGCAGGCGGGCATCCAGGGAACTTCAGCAGTGGCCTGTAGTTAAGCCGCCTGGATTCCCGCTTTCGCGGGAATGACGTCTCTTGAGTTATCCATCAAAACTTTCTGGACTATCTACTAGCCTCTAGTCTCTAGTCTCTAGCCTCTAGTCTCTAGCCTCAAAGTTCCTTACTGACTACTGACTACTTTTTTCATTTGCTGCATTCAACCCCTCGCCTTGACATCGTGCCAGCCCTCGCGGTACCGTCGCGGCGGTTGCGAAAGAAGAGGGGAATCTTATGGACTTTGGCATTTGTGTTCCGTCGAAAATTGACGACGTTGGTTACATCGCTCGGGCTGAGAACTTAGGCTACTCGCATGCCTGGGTCGCCGATAGCCAAATGATCTGGTCCGACTGTTATGCGGTGTTGGCGTTAGCGGCACAACAAACTCGCACGATTAAAATTGGGACGGGTGTATCGGTGGCTGGAACGCGTATTGCGCCGGTGACGGCCAGTAGTATCGCGACGATCAATCGGTTGGCACCTGGTCGGACGTTTCTTGGTATTGGCACTGGCAACACTGCCATGCGCATCATGGGCCACAAGCCGCTCAAACTGAAGGAGTTTGGCAGCTACCTCAGGACTCTGCGCGGATTGTTGCATGGCGAGGAAGTCGAATTGACCTGGCGTGGCGAGACCACACCGGTCCGCTTCCTGATGAAAGAGCAAAAGTTTATCGATACTGAGCATCCGATTCCGCTCTACATCTCAGGTTTTGGACCAAAGGCACAAGGACTCGCTGGTGAGTATGGCGAAGGGCTGGTGATGTCGATCCCACCTGATCCTGGTTTCATGTATCGCGCGCTCAATAATGCCCAAGCCGGTGCCTCGCGTGCCAACAAGACGCTCACGAAAGATAATTTCTATACGGCGTCGCTGACGACTGCTGTCATTCTCGAACCAGGCGAGAAGCTGAATTCTGAACGAGTGCTGCGCGAATGTGGTGCCTTTGTCATTGCCTCGTTGCACTACGTCTACGACAAGATTCGCCAGTTTGGTGGTGACCCGCCGGGCCATCTGCGGGCCATGTGGGAGGAGTATCGCGCGATGGTGGAGAAGACTCCCGCTTCGCATATCCACCTGCGCATTCATGATGGCCACTGCACGTATTTGCTTCCGGAAGAAGCCAAGTTCGTTACTCCTGAACTGATCAAAACAACCTGTTTGGTCGGTACCCCTGACGAGATCCTCGAACAGATTCGTCGACTGGAAGAGGCTGGGTTACATCAGATTATGATCTTGCCCTCGTTGGAAACTCAGTATCGAGTGATCGAGGACTTTGCCGAGAAAGTCATGGCGAAATTATAGAAACAGGAGGTTGTCATGAGTGACCACCCTGAGATCAATGCTCCCGTGCACGGCGAATGTTTTTGCGGTGCGGTAAAATTTGAAGTGACGCTCCCGACACTGTTCTGCGCGCATTGCCATTGTTCCATGTGTCGTCGTGTCCATGGCGCCGGCTACGTCACCTGGTTTGCGGTGCCGTACACGCAGTTCCAGCTGACGGAAGGTAAAGATCATCTGAAAATTTACCGCTCCTCTGATCATGGCTGGCGATCGTTCTGTGACGTATGTAGCAGCTCACTTTTTTGTGAGTCGACGAATCACCCACAACATATTGATATTGTCTTGGCTAATCTCAAAGGCGAAATCGACCGTCCGCCGCAAGCGCATTATTACTATTCCAATCATGTCGATTGGGTGCCACTGGATAATGAGCTGCCGCGGTTTGGTGGAGAGACTGGGATCGAGCCGTTGGAGGAGTAACGCTAGGGGTTGGGGACTTGGGGCTTGGAACTGGTGGGGAGAGAGTTCGTGCCTAGCTCCCAGCTCCTCGTTCTACGTTCTGTGCGGTTCTTACCGCGCTTTTAGGAGGTTTCCGTGTCGACGACTGAACAAAACAAAGAGATCATCCGTCAAGCCATTGCCGCACTGGGGCGTGGCGATATCGATGGGTTCTTAGCCGATACCACTGACGACTTTGCGATTACCGTTATGGGAACACCGCCAGGTGGGTCGACGCTTTCAGGTAAACACAATGTGATTGCGATCCTCAAGAAAGTATTTGGGGCGAAGATTGTGAATGGTGCGATTCCCATGACGATTGACAACTTCATCTGCGACGGTGAGTTCGTCGTCGAACAGGCACGTGGGAAAGCCAAAACCCTTGATGGACGTGATTACAACAATATGTACTGCCGCGTGTGGCGAGTGGTCGATGGCAAGATTCGTTCACTCAATGAGTATATGGATACTGAGCTCGCGCGGGCGTGTTTGTGGACGTAAATGTAGGCGGGTGGGCTACAAGCGAAACCACCCCTATTTTTACAAATTCCTTAAAAATTCCATAAGAAAAGGGTAAGCGCATCGGGTGCCATCTGATATGACCAACCATACGTAATGTGCCTATAGCGGTCGCTTGCAGGTCGGCGTCACGGTGTTAGGGGCGGGGGGAGCCAGACGACCACTGCGAGTGCTGTTGCTAACGAAAAGGAAGGTTATGTCAGAGTCAGCCCCAGCGCCCACTGCGACGAAACCTATACCCAAACGTAACCTCGCTTCTCCTCCTGAACTCTCAGAAAAGCGGGATGCTGCGTACGACCTCAATGTCGAGACGACGGTCGGGCACAAAGACGGTTGGGGGCTCGCGATGGCAGCGGCGTTCCAGCCGCAAGAAATGCCGTCTCCCTCCTCTTCATCTTCTGCAAGTACCTGGGTAGAGGAAGCGACCCAACGGCAAGATGCTCATTTGTGGCGACTGCTGGCACGCGCTTGTGAAGAGAGAGGCGAATATCGTGAGGCGTTGGGGTATGCGACAGAAGCCTTACGCGTACAGCCGGACAATGTTGCTTCGCTCAGTCTTCTCGCGCAATTGCATGAGAAGCGGCACGCCGACTCGGACGCTGCCCGCTGGCACCAACAAGTGCTGGTTCAGGATCCTACGCGCAAAACCTCGAATCGTTTCCTTGCCCATTATCACTATGCTCGGGATGACTACAAACGGGCGCTGTCCTATTTCACGCAACTGCTCGAAGCAGAGCCGCAATTGCGGACCAACCGCCTCTACTGTGTGCTCACGCGGTTGAAAATGTCTCATCTTCGCGGCGGTGCGAAGTTCCTTACTGAAGTACATAGTTGGCGAGATCTCTCTCCGGAAGAACGTGCATTGGCGCATGAACTGTTTGTTCTGTCTGGAAGGCGTTGTCTTGCGGGAAAACAGATTGTGCGCGCAACGCAGTACTTAGGCGGTGGCAGGAAACAACTTACCGCAATAGTGATTGACCGGAGTGGAGAGCCTCTGCACAAGAGCAGGGATGAGAGACGAGACCATTGTGTGCTGGCTTCGGTCTAAGTATCGAAGTCTGGTCGAAGAGCTGGATGAACGCGGGCGAC
>VGTJ01000066.1 GCA_016874775.1 Deltaproteobacteria bacterium | reverse complement strand
GCGCTTGGAGGTGGTGCGCCGTTCGGCAGACGCCAAAGGCTTTACCGTGTTGCCCCGCCGCTGGGTGGTGGAGCGGTCCTTCGGTTGGCTGGGGCGCTAGCGGCGCTTGTGTCGGGACTTCGAACATACCACCGTTTCCAGTGACGCTATGGTGTACTTGGCCAGTATCCGGCGCACGCTGCGGATGGTGACGACGGAAAATACGAATTAAAAAACACTTTCTAAGAGTGCGTTTGCTAACCGGAGGGAGAATGTCATTGCGAGGAGCTGAAAGCGACGAAGCCATCTCTGCTTTGGGGATGCGCTTGCTTCGCGGAATTGATCCTAAGCCCTGAGCTTGTTGAAGGATCCAAGGGCTCGCAATGACATTGGCTGTGGCGTTTGTAGATACTCTTTTATGATGGCTGCTGTTGCCCCCATCGATCAAAATGAGTCACCTCTGGTGCTGGTCGGCGCGCAACTGGCCCAAACTTCCCTTGGGGAAAACCGATGGGGATCAATGCCACAACTCCATACGTTTCAGGAATACCAAGGCGCGTCTGGAGTTCATCTTCGAACAGTTGGCGCATCGTAGTCAGACTGGCACCGAGTCCGAGCCCACGACACGCTAACAAGATGTTCTGCACGCAGGGATAGATCGAGCCATACGAGGGTGGTGCTTTTCCCACGCGCTTCTCCTGTGGCACGCTGAATGGCCAATCGCGCCGACCACAGACGAGCAACAGCACCGGTACTTCATGCATATGCTCAGCGAGGTGCATCGCAGCTCGCGCTATACGGGCTTGAGAAGACCTATCTTCAGGTTTCGGTAAAAACGCCGCAAAGCGCGAGAGCATCGCCTGATGGTAACGCTCTTGAATGAACTTCTTGCCATCGGAATCTTGCACGACCACAAACGCCCACGGCTGCGTGTTCTGCCCGCTCGGAGCACGCGTGCCAGCATCAAGCACTTTGCGGATCAATTCGAGCGGTACAGGGTCGGGTTTGAGCCGTCGCATCGCCCGCATGGAATGAATCGTTTCGAAGAGACTGGGGTCCGACATGATGCACCTTTTTTCGTATTGCATTACGCTTGCGTGATCTGCCGTAAACACTCAACAATTGCCTGCGGCTCTAATCGACGGGTGTAATCAGCATCAACGAACGCTAAACGAACCGTGCCACTCTTGTCGACGACGAACGTGCCTGGCATCGGTAACTCCCACGATTCATCGCCGTTGTAGGCTGGCAGATCAGCACCGATGTTTTTGTAGATTGGCCGGAGGACTTCAGCTACGGGAAAGACAAGCTTAAACTGACGCGCAACGTTGTTGCCCGCATCACTGAGCACTGGAAAGGTCAAGTGATCTTTTTCTGAAGTTGCTACGGTTTTTACTGGCTGCTCTGGCGCAATCGCCACAATTGATGCGCCTAACGCTTGCATTTCGGGTAAGCGCTTTTGATACGCCTGCAACTGCAGGTTGCAGTATGGTCACCATCCGCCGCGATAAAAGGTAACAACCGCTGGCCCTTTTTGCAGCACCTCGGAGAATTTCACCTGCTCTCCTTGGGCCGTGGCCAGGGTAAAGTCAGGAGCCTTCTCTCCGACATGAAGACTACGCTCGGCAATACCAGAGCGTACCAGCTCCGTCGTGGTTTTCTCGAAGGTAGCCAGAATCTCCTTCGGAATGTTTGGTAACATTTGCTGCTGAAAAGCGCTGATCTGCTCTTGCAGTTCAGTGTTCAAGCTGTGACTCGGGGTACTCATGCGTACTGTCCTCCTCTCGTGGGATGAGGACACTGCTACTCTGGCAGGACGGGTGAATCAACTCCCTCGCTACTAAATATGATACATCGCTGCAGCATTACGACGCTGGCTCTGCGCTGCACGGCGACTCATCTCAGCAAGAGAGAGACACTCAAGTGTCTTTTGAATACCGGTTCCCACGTTCGCCATCGTCGCACGTAACCAACAATGGTCAAGGCTCACGCAATCTGAACATTTCTTGGGAGCAACCACCGCAAGGCAGGGTAACAACAACAACGGTCCATCGACGGCTTGCATAATGTCGGCTAACGACACCTCTGCAGGAGGGCGACTGAGGCTATAGCCACCGGTCTTTCCGCGACTGCTCTGAAGAATACCGGCTTTTTTCAGAGCAAGAAGCACTTGTTCAAGGAACTTCTTGGGAATGTGTTCTTGCTGGGCGAGTTCTTGAATCGACATCATCGACGGTGCCCCCGGCGATGCCAGTCTCGTCAGGGCGCGGAGTGCGTATTCGCATTTCTTGGAGAGTTTCATGTTGTGCTGTGACGACTTCAGGGAACCATTGCAGATGTTCTCGTAACGCTACGACCTCTCCTATAACCGTTACCACTGGCGGTTCAAGGCCAGCAGCAGTCGCCTTGGCAATAATATCGGTCAGGGTTCCTGTCACCGTGTGTTGTTCGCTGGTTGTGCCCCAATGAATCATCGCGACTGGGGTCTCCGGCGAACATCCACGTGAGAGGAGGTGGTCAACGATCTTGGCGAGACCTTTTACCCCCATCAAGATCACCAACGTATCGACCGTAGCGGCAAGTGTCGCCCAATCTCGACTGGCGATATCCTTACCACCCTCTTCATGCCCAGTCACAACCGCAAACGAAGTCGCAACTTTGCGATGGGTCACGGGAATACCAGCATAAGCGGGCACGGCAATAGCCGAACTGACCCCAGGAACAATCTCAAAGGGAATACCGGCATCCACCAACGCTTTCGCTTCCTCACCACCACGCCCAAAGACAAAGGGGTCACCACCTTTCAGGCGGACGACTCGAAGCCCCTGTCGTGCATGACTCACTAATAGTGCATTGATCTGTTCCTGCGGCACATAGTGCAGGCCAGTTTCCTTGCCGACGTAAATGCGCAGGGCCTCCGCAGGAGCCTCTTGCACGACCTCAGGATGAACAAGGCGGTCATAGATAACGACTTCCGCCTGTTGGACAAGTTTTAACCCGCGCACGGTGATGAGCCCTGGGTCACCTGGTCCTGCACCAATGAGAGAGACAGTAGGGAATGTCATGGTTCCTCCCGCAGTTTTTCCAGCAACCAACCTGTAGCTTCTTCACGCAACCCGGCACGAACAAGATCGCGGAATTTTTCATTTCTCAGAGCCTGGACCCAACAGGCACCAGGCACGGTTCGCTTGTCGGCGCGGAGCTGCAACCGCACCGCAGCTGCGACCGTCGCTAGCAAGCTGTAATCAGCAGTGAAGTATTCTTGCAGTTCTTCGCGAATAGCGCGAGTCAACGCTGGACTCGTCCCACCGGTTGCTACGGCAACGCTCAATGCGCCCCGTTGCACAACCGCAGGTAAAATGAAATCGCAATACGCTGGGTCATCGGCAGCATTGACCCAAATTTCTCGCTCGCGCCCTTCACGAGCGACAGCCGCGTTCACCACACCATCATCAGTGGCAACAAAGACTAAATGATAGCCGTCAAGGTCTCCGTTTCGATACGCACGAGCAATATGTTGAATGGCACCCTGCTGACTCCAGTTGGTAAGCAGCGGCGTCAACTGCGGACTCACCACCGTCACCGTGGCTTCGGCGGCAAGTAAGCCATGCACTTTACGCTCAGCAATAGTGCCACCACCAATGACCAGGCAGCGTCGCTCGCGTAATTCGAGAAAGATCGGATAATGGCCCATAGGAAACGCTTCGTGTGACTGTTGTTTTCAGACAGCAATCGCTTCGTCGCTCACACTCCTGGTAATGACGCTCCCCGCTTCTCCCTACCTCCAGTTCTCCCCTTCGTCCTCGTAGGGGCTCTTGACTCTTCTCTCACAAAGCGGATACTAACGCAATAAATCCCTAATGTCTATAGATTTACTAGTTTTAACGAAAAAGGATTGTGTATGGCCAATGTCGAGCAACTCAAAGCCAACAGCAAGGCGTTGCGTGGGCAAATCGCTGAAGAGCTAACCCAACCAACGTCTGGGTTTTCGGCGGGCGGAGCTGGGATTCTCAAGTTCCATGGCATGTATCAACAAGACAACCGTGATGCCCGACAGGCACGCAAACAAGAGGCGCAGGGTAAAGCGCACTCATTCATGATCCGTACCCGCATTCCTGGTGGACGGGTGACGCCACAGCAGTACCTGGCCCATGATGATATCGCTACGCAGTTTGGCGATGGCACCTTGCGTTTGACCACACGGCAGGATTTCCAGTTACACGGGATTTTGAAATCCGATCTCCGTGCGACACTGCAATCTATTGCCGCGACACTCATGACCACCTTTGCCGCCTGCGGCGATGTCGTCCGCAACGTCGTGTGCTGCCCTTATCCAGTGGCTGACAATCTTGAACGCGAGATCTGGCACCAGGTTACGACCCTTGCCCATCATCTTGAACCGAAAACACAAGCCTATAGCGAAATCTGGCTCGATGGTGAAAAGGCCGCAGACGTCGGCGCCCCAGAGGATGAGCCGTTGTACGGAACGACCTACCTGCCACGCAAATTTAAAATCGGCGTTTCTTTACCCTGGGATAACTGTGTTGACATTCTCGCCCAAGATCTCGGCTTTGTCGCAGTCACCAACGGAAAACGTATTCTTGGCTATAACGTCTACGTTGGCGGCGGACTTGGCATGACGCATAACAAACCGGCGACGTTCCCTGCGTTAGGACAAGCGCTCGCTTGGGTTACGAGTGACCAGGTTGTACCGATTGCCGCCGCGATTGTCGCCGTTTTCCGTGACTGGGGAGATCGCGAGAATCGTAAACATGCTCGCATCAAGTATCTCGTCGCCGAGAAAGGCATCGAGTGGTTCCGTGAAGAGCTGAAAGCGCGCCTTGGCTATACCTTGGTCCATCCGCATCCGGTCACTATAAGTGATGCACATACACATCTGGGTTGGAACGCACAGGACAACGGCTTGTGGTCCCTCGGTGTCTATGTCGAGAGTGGACGGATCAAAGATACCGACACACAAAGAACCCGCACGGCGTTTCGTGGCATTGTCGAGCGTATACAGCCCGGCATTCGGCTGACTGCGGATCAAAGGATTCTCTTTATCGATATTCTTGCATCACAACGTGCAGAGATCGATGAAATTCTTCGCGAACATGGAGTCACACCAGTCGAGCAAATCTCGCCGATTCGTCAGCGTGCCCTCGCTTGCCCGGCATTACCGACGTGCAGTCTAGCCCTCTCAGAGGCTGAGCGGTTTATGCCAGCACTCTTGCCGCAACTTGAGCAGGCATTCGCATCACTGGGGTTGGAAAATGAAGCCCCGGTTGTCCGCGTCACTGGTTGCCCGAACGGGTGTGCTCGTCCGTACACTGCGGAAATCGGAATTGTTGGTCGTTCTGGCGACAACTACGTACTCTATCTCGGTGGCAGCCACCTCGGAACTCGCCTCGGAGTTGCCGTTGCTGATTTAGTCCCAAGTAAGGAAATTGTTCCAACCCTGTACTCGGTGCTGACTGCGTTCCGTAGCGAACGGCTGAGCGGTGAACATTTCGGCGACTACTGTCATCGTATCGGTCCCGAGCGCGTCCGGCAGCTCATAGACCAGCAAACGGCACACGAAAAAGCTGGGGCAGCAGTCGTTGTTTCAGACGATTCTCTGCCTACCCAAACTGCGCTCGCTTAGCATCATTCCATCTCCAAGAGGACAATGCGCATGACCGACCGCATACGGCTTAACGAACAAGAAGTGACGCAGCTTGCCCATACCTACGAAATGCAGAGTCCCCAAGAAATTCTGCGGTGGACACTCGAACGATTCGGTACGCGCGCAGCGCTGTGTACGAGCCTACAAGTGGATGGAATGGCGATCCTCGATATGGCCTGGCGTATCGATCCGCAAGTCCGTGTGTTTACGATCGATACTGGGCGATTACCACAAGAAACATACGTCCTCCTCGATCAGGTTCGCGCCAAGTACAATATCGAGATAGAAGTCTATTTTCCCGATGCGACTCAGGTAGAAAGTGTTGTCCGACGACACGGCCCCAACCTTTTCTATCAGTCTGTCCAATCACGCCTGCTTTGCTGTGAAGCACGGAAGGTCTTGCCACTCCAGCGAGTGCTTGCGTCTCTCGATGCCTGGGTTACAGGCTTACGTCGTGATCAAACTTCAACACGCGCCACGGTCGGGAAAATCGAGCTTGATACCGATCATGGCGGACTCGTGAAAGTCAATCCTTTAGCATCGTGGAATGAAGAGCAAGTCTGGAGTTACATCCGCGAGCATAACGTCCCCTATCATCCATTTTACGATCAAGGGTATACGAGCATCGGCTGTGCGCCTTGCACGCGCCCGACCAAAGCTGGCGAAGATTCACGCGCAGGTCGTTGGTGGTGGGAAACTGGCGCGCCCAAGGAGTGCGGCATGCACTGCTCAATTGAGAGTGGCAGATTTGAGCGAGAACTCTTACCTGCTGCGAAAAGCGAGGTACGTACGACGGTTGAATAGCGTTGCGTGAGAAACTGACATGGAAACCTTCTTCTCAGACCCGGCAGCTCTCACCCTCGTTCTCATCACGTTCTTTGCTGCGACCGTCAACGGTGCGCTGGGATACGGATTCTCCTCACTCACTGTTCCAGTTGCCCTGCTCTTTTACACCAATCGTGTTCTCAACCCGGCGCTGGTACTCCTGGAAGTTATCATCAATAGCTATGTCCTGATGATGAATCGACGGAGTGTACCGCAGGTCTGGCGGCGTGTGCTGCCAATGTTAGCCGGTCTTGTTCCCGGCGTGATTATCGGTAGTTATGCCCTCGCGGCTGTGCACCCAGGGTGGATCAAATTCCTCACCTATGCGGTGATTCTTCCCTTCATTCTCATTCAAGCAGCTGGCTTTCGCCGCTACATCAAAGCCGAACGCGCCGTCAGTGTTCCTTTTGGTGCTGGCGTCGGGATTCTCTACTCTATCACGACGATCTCCGGCCCCCCTCTCGCGCTGCTTTTCAACAATCAAGGATACGTCAAGGAAGAATTTCGTGCAGGTTTGGCGCTGGTCAGAGTCGTCGAGTCATCTTGCACCGCGCTGGCCTACTATTTCTTAGGCCTCTACTCCGCGACGACTCCTCAACTCATGCTGATGATCGTACCGAGCGTACTGCTCGGTGTTCCACTGGGGATAGCGCTCCTGCAACGGACGGCCGTAGAAACCTTCCGACGCCTTTGCATGAGTTTCGACGCGTGGGTGGTTGGCTTTGGACTGTCCCGTACTATTCTTGAACTCGGACTCCTTGCCAGCCCGCATGCCTATATCGTCTTAGCAACCACGTTGGTCGTCGATGGCTGGTTACTGTTTCGTTATTTTACCCAATCTGGCAAAACCCCAGCCTCGATTCTCGCCCCATCGAGCCCTTCGACGACTGGGTATGCCTCGTAATAGTTGAAGAGGACAGACGCCTTCCTTTCTTCCTGATACACTAGGGACTCCATTTTCTTCCCAGAGGAGTCCTTATGGCCCGGCTATTTCACGATATCACTGAGACCATCGGTCGTACTCCACTCGTTCGCCTCAATCGCATTGCCCAAGGCCTCGCCGCAGAGATCTACGCAAAGCTTGAGTTCTTCAATCCATTAGGCAGCATTAAAGACCGCATCGGCAATAATATGATCATTGCCGCTGAACGCGCCGGGAAACTCACACCGGATACGGTCATTATTGAACCAACCAGTGGCAACACCGGAATCGCGCTCGCGTTTGTCGCTGCTTCGCGTGGCTATCGCTTGATCCTCACCATGCCGGAATCAATGAGTGTAGAGCGGCGCAATTTGTTGCGCTTGCTTGGAGCAGAGCTGGTCCTGACACCAGCACAAGAAGGCATGCAGGGCTCCATCAACAAAGCAAAAGAACTCGCCAAAAAGATGAAGAAAGCGTTTATTCCGCAACAGTTTGAAAACCCTGCCAATCCAGACGTTCATCGACACACGACTGCGCAAGAGATTTGGGAAGATACGGATGGGGCGGTGGATATGTTGGTTAGTGGTGTGGGGACAGGTGGAACGATCACGGGTGTCTCAGAGGTCATTAAGAAATTGAAGCCGAGTTTCCGTGCCATCGCGGTTGAACCCGCCCGTTCTGCCGTGCTCTCGGGCAATCCTCCAGGTCCACACGCCATTCAAGGCATCGGCGCCGGGTTCGTGCCGAAAGTTCTGAATGCCAAGATCATTGACGAGATCATTCAGGTACAAGACAACGACGCTCTCACCACTGCACGTGCAATTGCGAAACAAGAAGGTATCCCAGCTGGGGTCAGCAGCGGAGCAACAGTTTGGGCCGCGCTACAAGTCGCCGCGCGAAAGGAAAACACAGGAAAGATGATAGTCGTAATTCTGGCGAGCTCAGCAGAGCGCTATTTGAGTACAGCGTTGGTGGAGGATTTGTAGAACTTGTCTTCAAAATTCATCATCCTCATCGGCTGGTTGGATTTCTTAGGTCACCAATTCTTCCCACACCGCCATGATCTCTGAGCTAGCACCAGCCACACGTAAGCAGGCGACAACCGGACTTGGATCTCGCTTCAGCTGAGGGAATTTTAACAAAAGCATAGCTAGATCTCGCCAGTCAGTACCGGACTTCGGCTTCCCTCGCCGCAGATGATACGCCATCACTTTGCTGGCAATCAGCTCTTCCGGCTCCATCACCAGCACCTGTGCAATACGCCGTGTTTTCGGCAGTGCCTCAACTGGCCTAACATCAACTAAGTGACGGTTGTCAGACTTTCGCACTTGAAACACTCGATAGCCTCGCCCCTCACCAATCTGTCGCACGCACACCGCTATGTGAAACCGTTGACTCAGGTACTCTCACAGTTCCTGGGAGAACTCTTTTGCTCGGGATGACAAAAGATCGATGTCCTGCGTCATCCGAGGCTCACTCACATAAGCATTGACGGCCTGGGCACCAAAGACGACGACATCGTCGCGATCACGGAGAAACTCCAGCACGGCATTGTGAATACTTGCCAGAGGAAGTGTTTCTTGTGCCATAAATTCCTGGAACGTGAAGACATCAGCCTCAAACATGAGCGAACCTCACACAGCGATTGTGAGTCAGCACGACGAGCATCGTTTCTCTCTAGCGAAAACCGCTCTCCGGCACAAGAATTGAGCAGGCAAGCGGTTGGAGGCAACTGACAACGCAAAGTTGCGAGCGGCGACTGCGTTACCCCGCACTCGCCGCACTTTGAATCGCATCGACGAGCTTACGCATTTCCCAAGAGACTATCGAACCGACCATAACTACTTGTGAAGATTGATTGATTAGCGCGTACAGGCTCGTGTTCACAGGATTATGCTTACCGATCAGGAGACGCTGTGGCCCGGTATTCTCGACATCAAGAACGATTTGTGACACCGGCGGCTCAAGGCCGTAGTTGGAGAGTTGGTCGTTTTCCCCGCGTTCGACTTCACCAAGATTGACGAGTTTCGTGAGATTGACCAGAAAATCATCGATGACTGACGACGGCAGCAGCGTTCCATCCGAGGACTTCCACCCTTCCGACGTGCGTTTGCCATTCACTTGCTTCCCATTGTAGGTGACGTCAAACTGCGCGATCTTCTCAGCATGAAAGGCAAAAATAGGGCGGTCACTCGTAGCTTCCGTCTTGGTCATCACGGTGTTCTTGAGCGGCATGGTCACGTAGGTATACCCGCCTAACACACAGGCAAGCAAACCGAGGATAAAAACGCGGCGGTTTTCTCCGACCAGGTTCATCCGTTTTGTCTCCGTCGTAGAAAGATGACCAACCCGATAGCAAAAACAACGAGCGGTTCAAGCACAACCATAATCCAGAAGAAGCGACGAGATTGTGAAGAGGTCAGATATAGCGCTTGCGCTGGGGTGGTATTGCGTTTCGCTTCAGAAACCTGCGCCATGCGTCCGAGAGCTACGAGTTCCTGTCGCCCAAGCATCCAGCCAACAGTGTTCATAAAAAAGTCGACGTTGCCGGGCACCCGTGCATAAAAGTTATCAACAAAGCCTGAGTCACCGAGCACGACAATTTTCCCCTGCTTCTCTTTTCCAGTCGCGGCAACCGCGGCAACCGGAAGCGGACCACGCTGGTCTTCTCCTTCCTTGAAGGTGATCTCCCCTTGCTCAGCTCGTGTGCGGTTCCGAATCGCCCAACTCGCTTCTCCAGAAAAGGCAAACGCTTGCGCCTTGCCGTCTTGCACCCCCACTGAACGCACGACGGGAAGGACGGGTTCTCCACGTGGATCGCGTGGAAATACCTCACGCGAGAAATTCCCTATTGTCGGCGTAAAAGGATCTCCGCCAGCAACCTGTCCCTGAGTATCGACGATCACATCATCAGCCAACACAAAGCCAAACTGGGCTAAGTACTGAGACAGCTCCGGTACAGTGTAGGGATCAAGTAAGAACAGACCATTCCCGCCGGCAGCAAAATAGGCAGATAAGGCATTGAGTTCATCAGGCGAGAGATCTTCCTTTGGCCCACTCGCAATGACGAGGTGTGCGCCTTGTGGGACGGCACCAAGTTGTCGCAAGGGAAGTGGACGCACCCGATAATTCTCAGTTTCTAACACGCGGCGGACAATACCATACCCATTCCGCTCTTCTGAGTCGGCGGCGTCATTCTCTCCATGACCGACAAGAAAATAGATCGTCCGTTCCCCTTGTGTCACTCGCAGTGTGGCATTGAGGAGGCGCTCTTCATCGGTCACTGGGGTAGAGACGCGATTGGTTGCCGTTTCCAACACAGCAGTCCCATACGCAGTTACACCGTAGCGTTGCGCAATCCCTGGGGCACGGTCAAGATCAAACAGTTGATAGGTAAAGTTCGGGCTTTGCTCAGCAAGAAGGCGTAACAATTCGTCATGCTTCTCCCGATCGCCACGACGATAAAAGACTGTCGCTTGCACGGGTTGATTCAGGGCACGAAAGGTCTGTCCGGTCACTTCCGAGAGACTGTATTTTTGTCCAGGAGACAGATCATAACGATGATTCGCACGACTCCAGAGCACATCGAGTGAGACAATGATCACCAACAGAAATAATACTTCGAGTCCGAGCAACACCCATCGTCGAGTCGACTCCCGCGCAAGAATATGGCGCGGCGCGTCCGTTTCTGTTGCAGGGGGAGTTATCGGGTCCCGCGCCATTTTCGCGACTCCAATGACTGTAACGTAAGATAGAGAAACAACAGCGTGATGGCGAGGAAAAAGAGAATATCCTTGGTATTGATCACACCCTTGGCAAAGTCTTGAAAGCGATCGAAGAGCGAAAAGGAACTGACCGCACTAATCACCTGCTGCCCAATGGCCTCTTCGTTCCAGGTGAGAAACCAAAACATGACCAGGACGCCATAGGTGGCCATCCCTGACACCGCCTGGTTCTCGGTCAGAGATGAAATGAACGTACCGCAGGCGATAAATGCCGCACCAAGAAGAATTGTCCCCAAATACCCAGCGAGCGGCGGTCCCCAATCAAACTGATGAATAGTGGAGAGCAGCAGGGGGTAGACCAACGTACAGGCAACCATAGCAACGAACACAACGAAACAGGCGAGAAATTTTCCCAGAATGATGTGCGGACCTTTGAGTGGATAGGTCCACAGCAGTTCAATGGTTCCGAGTTTCTTCTCCTCTGCAAACAGGCGCATGGTCAATAACGGCAAAATCAACATGATGACAAAGCGCATATCTTGCTGGAAAAAGTAGTACCAAAGCGATGAGGTGATATCCATGAAATCACCGAACAGGTCGTAGAAGATTAAGTCGGTGTAAAAGAAGTAGCCGGTAAGCACGAGAAACGCTGTTGCCAGCGCATAGGCGATAAACGAACCAAAGTAGAGTCGCAGTTCTTTTTTGAAAACGCAGAGGAATTTCATAAATCAAGTAATCAGTAGTCAGCATTCAGCATTCAGTAGCGCTTCCCTTTTTGACACTGGACGCTAGACGCTGGACACGTCGTTAATGCTTTTTTCCGCTTCACGGACGAGTTGCAAGTACATATCTTCAAGCGTCGGCTCAACAGAGCGCACCTCTAACAATCCCCAGCCCCGTTCCAGAATTATTCGACTCACCACTTTGCGAATATCGTCCCCGGTGTATTCCACGATAAACGCACTCGTCTTTTGCGTCCCCTCCCCCTGCGCTCCAGTCTCGACGCTGCGTACTTTTTCCACGCCGGGAATACGCTGCAGGGTTTCATCAACAGCAGCGACAGGCCCCTCTACTTCGACGCGGACTCGCCGGGTTCGCTGCAATTGGGTGCGTAATTCCGCAAGGGACTCCGAAGCAAGAATACGCCCCCCGTTGATAATGATGACCTTATCACAAACAGTGCTGACTTCAGAGAGAATATGCGTAGAGAGAATCACTGTCCGATCAGACCCCAGATCGCGAATCAATTTGCGGATCTCAACCACCTGTTCCGGGTCAAGACCAATGGTGGGCTCATCAAGAATCAATACCTGTGGTTTATGAATCAAGGCCTGGGCGATGCCAACTCGCTGACGGTACCCTTTCGATAAATGACCAATGATACGGTTGCTGACTTTATCAAGCCCGCAGGCATTGATTACTCTCGTGACTTCACGTTTGCGCTCGGAACGCGGCACATCTTTCGCCTCGGCAACAAAATCGAGAAAGCTGCGCACTGGAAAGTCCGGGTATACCGAAACGCGTTCAGGAAAATATCCCACCAATTGTTTCACCTCTAACGAGTGCGTCACCACGTCGTTCCCGCCAACACTGGCACGGCCAGAGGTTGGCGGAAAGAATCCCGCTAAGATACGCATGGTCGTACTCTTTCCCGCCCCATTGGGACCAAGAAAGCCAACGACTTCTCCTCGTGGCACCGAAAAGGAAATGTTGTCGACCGCGAGAATCGGACCGAAACGCTTTGTGACGTTCTCAACTTCGATCATGTGTATTATTCACAAGTCACAGGGTTGGATGATTATTCCAATTATAGCCCAGAAAAAAAAGTAGGGGCGTAGCCCATGCTACGCCCCTACGGAAATCAGGGGGGGGGCATTGCCCCCTGCTGACTACTCTTCTCCGTTAGTACAACTGGTACTGGAACTCGACCCAGATGTTGTCTTTACGGTTAAGCACGCCAAGGCCACCGTTACCACGACCATCAAGCAGGTTGTAGCGGATGCTTATGGCAAATGGATCCCAGAACTTCCAATCTACCCCAGGCTGGAGCAGCCAGTTCCCATGCCAGTTGTAGAAAAACACGAAGCTCGGGCGTAAGTTCCCACCCAGATACGGTGAGCTTACCGAGAATGTCGTCAACCAATCTCGACTTGGCGCCTTATACAACGAACAGCCTGCGCGGCTTCCAGTGCCAGGAGCGCAGCGGGCTGCCAGCGCCGCATTCGTTATCGGCTTCTGAAAGAAGCGCTTTCGTCCCGCCACTTCGTCGCGGTCGTTGAAAACGCCAAACGGTTTATTAATATCATTATGATTGGTCTTCTGCGAATTGCGTCGGGTGTAGAAAATCTGTGCCGAGAACGCGAATGAGTTCCCAGGGTTGAGCCAGGTAATCCATTGGTTATGGTCTAACCCCATGACGAACAGGAACCAATCACGTTTGGCATAGGCGACTCTTCGCTTTGTTACCTGGTCTGCTAGCGCATTACCCGGTCGGAAGGCTCCACCATTACTATTTAGGGCCCCACCAAGGAAGCGGTCGATAGCAGTGGCTCCGTCACCATGCGAATACGCCAGGTTGGTGGGAACATCTCTGAAGTACGCCACTTCACCACGGAACGTCGTGTAAAGGTAATACAATGGGTTATCTGATCCGACAAACATACCGGTCAGCGCATTGACTGGGAACGACAACGATGCGCCTGATACCTGAATACGCTCATATTCCACAGTTGAACGAATGTTGCGCTCTCCTCCTGCGACCGTACCACTTCCACCACGCCCGGTGGTATTTAACCCTGAGGAAATCACTCGCGCAGCGACTGGGTCGTCCGGTCCCCACGGATTGCCTTTTGGCCAAGGCCGCCCTTGCGAGTCGGTTGCTAACCCGAGGTCCCACCGATAATGATCACGCGTTGGCGAGATGACCACGGCACGTACTTGGGTTGCATCTTGATAGGTGTAGTAATGGGCAAGAGAGAAGGTGAAGTCGTGAAGCGTACCGGTAAGGCGGAGGCCACCACGTCCATCCTCTAGGCGCGAACGTGGCCACGAGGCGCGGAGAGAACAATTTCCACCATTGCGCGGTCCTGCGCCACTCCCAGCATAGGGCAGCAAACGATCTTCGTTCCAGGCTTGTAGCCCACGCCGGGCCATGAAGTCGCCGCCACACGGAGTACGGCCTGCCATAATGCCGGCGTTTCCATTCTGAATTGAGCCCCAAAAGTTGGTCGAACTCGTCGGCAATCCTGGCTGGGCAACCTCGTTATCGATCGAGAAGAAGCCTTCCAATGTCACGTCATCGACTGGCCCTATCCCACCAAAACTCCACTGCGCACGGAGCATGTTGAGCGGAATGCGGCGTTCATCCAAACCGGTAAGAAATCCCGCGAAGCTGTTGTCGAGTGGATTGATTTGGTCAAGCAACCGGAAACCGTCTGATTCACCCCATGACAGATTCTGCCGTCCAATACGAATGAAGAGAGGCCCTTTGGTAATGTTGAAATACCATTCAAACAGCCGGATGTTAGGGCCACGAAATTCGCGCAGCCAGCGCCGGTTCGACAGCGAAATCACATCGGCAGGGTCATCAGCCGCGCGCCGCCCCGCGGGCCACGGCGATCGCGGGAAGGGGGTAAAATACAGTCCGTCATACGGGGTTGCCGTTTTGCGATCATCGAAATATGGAGCTTTGAGCCGCGTCCCCTTCATCATCCGCTTCATGGCATTGGGGCCGTAGTCCCACACGCCATCATACTCAGTGCGCATATTGGCGTAGAGGTCAAAGGCATCGAAGTTTAAGAACTCGAACAACGGTCCCACGGTAGGCATTCCGCGCGAGAGGCGATTGATATTATGGCGCCATTCTAAGGTCAAGAAGTTGCGGTGTTGGACCATGTTACCTTCTTGATAGAGGTGCCGGCCTGCCGCCATACCATCATCAAGTGCAAACGTCGCGCGCGAGTAGGCAAACCCTGACAAGCTCATTTCGCGGCGATCATCAAAGAAATACCCCCACGCCATGCTACCTGGTAGAAACCAGACTGCCAGCATGACAGACAGCCACCAACGAAGATGTTGTCGCTGACCCCTCATGACGAACCCTCCTTAAAGAAGATCTTTTGTATGCCCTTATTCAGTTTGTCTTTGCCCCACATACCGACAAGAAAAGCCCCCAATACCGGCCCACATATAGCGGTTCCTATGTTTTTGTCAAATTTTTTTATATTTTCGTCAAAAAATTTTCTTCCTTTTGCCAAAAAAAGGGCCGCTAACAGCGGCCCTGATGACATTACGCTCGCATTTCCATGCCAACGTTATGGCGTGTCGCCCACAAGTGCTCGCACACTGCCACGGTCATTGCCAGCACTGCTAGGGTCAGCAAGTTGACATATTCGACGAAGAAGAAGTAGCCAATTAATGCTGGGCCAAAAGTAGCCAACAACACCCACATCATCACCCGATTCGGCAATGGAAAGCGCGGTTTCAAGAGCGAAACCGTCCCCGGAATGAATGCCAATGCGCCAACAACATGGAAGAACAACAAGAGCGTCAGCAACACCGCCATTTCTGACTGGAATTTCATGGGGAAAAAGATCCAGAAAATAACGCTCACCGTCAGTGTCGTGCCAGTGAACATGATCGCCCGCCCAGTGGTCATCAGCGCTTCTTCAATGGCGCGGTCGTGATCGCCAAACCGCTGAAACTCCTCGACGATACGCGACAACACATAGTAGCCGTAGTCGATCCCAATCCCAATCCCGACTGCCGCCACTGGCAGTGAGTTAATATTGGCGTCGATCCCCATCCAGAACATGATCGATTCCGATAGTGGCTGCGCGACAATCGAGGGAATCATCACAATCAGTGCACCAACCACCGACGCATACGTCAACACACTGAGCACGAACACCGTCACCATGACCAGAATGAGGTTCCACTTGTACGACCATTCAACCTCTTCATTCACTGCGGCGAGAATTCCTAGCAAGCCACCCGCCAGGCGAAACTCCACATTCTCGACGGGGTTCTGATCGATAAATTGGCGCGCACTGTTAATCGACCCGACCACCGTCTCATGGTTATAGTCCTTATAGTAAATGGTGATGGTCGCGTTCTGTGAATTCTTATCAAGAAACGTATCGAGGTCGTCCGCTCCAATCGTGTTGAGGAATTGGTAAAAGATATTCCCTACGTCGCGTGGGTTGTCGGGAATAATCGCCCACTTAGGAATTCCTTCCTGAAACATCTGATAGAGGCGGCGGGCCATGGTCGTCACGGTGATACTACCACCAACGAGCTGGTGCTGCTCCATGTGACGTTGGAATTTCTCCAGGGTCTGTAGCACTTGAGGGTCTTTTATCACTCCATGCTCTTTCCCTTCAGCAAGAATCACGAGCTGAGAGGCACCAACAAATTTCTCATTAACTTTGTCATACGAAACATTGTAATCGTGATGATCATACAGCAAGGCTTTCCCAATCGAGACATCACCGATTTTGAGGTGCCGCGCGTAAACCATGCTGACAATCATCGCGACGGTAAAGCTAACGATGATCATCGTTCGCGCACCGCCCTGACTGATGTTGATCAGCGCCCGGTTGATACCGTTGTAGAGCTTGTCCGAAAATCGCGTGCCGGCTTTCGGATCATGCAGTGGTGGCGGAATGATGGAGAGGATGATCGGATGCAACGTCACCACGCTGATGGAAATCGTCGCCACCCAGAAACTCGAAACAAAGGCCAGCTTCTGAATCAGCGGGATATGGGCCACCGCCAACGTGAGAATAGCCAGTCCGTCCGAGGCAATCGACACTAGGGCCGGGCTGAACAAGCTAATATACGACGACAAAATCGCTTCCTGCCTATCTTGCAAGCGATGATACTCTTCATGGTAGCGTTCCATCGACTGCACGGAATGTGAAAGCGCACGTGCCGTAATCAACACCAGCACCACTAAGACAAGCGGGTCGAGGTTGAAGCCAAAGTATCCAGCAAAACCCAACGCCCACACAGCACTGAGGAGTCCGGAGAACAATGGCACCCACACCCCGGTGAAGGTGCGGAAATAAAACCACAGCATGGCAAGAATAATCAGCGTCGTAATGCCAATAACGCCAAAGATATAGTTCTTGTAACTAAACACCCACGAGTAGAGCATGGGAAAGCCAGAGACATAGACTTTGTGCTTTCCGTCGGCTTCGAGTTCCTGACGCAGTTGCGTCATGCGGGTATTCAAGTTGTTGAAGTCGACGCCTTCCTCCCAAAACCCAGCAGACACAAGAGCAGCGGTGTTATCACGCGAGACATAGAAGCCGTGTACACCTTCGTTGGTGTATACCGCATTCTTGATCCGCTTGACGTCATCCATAGTTTTGGGCGGACCAGGGTACATGATGGGATAGGCGGTGATCATCGCACCCGTGATACGAATATTCTTCAATTTGGGATGGGTGAGAGAGCGTAACTGGTACGGGTTCACACCGGCCGTTTCAAGCACGAACAACGTCGCTTTGTTGATCTTATTGATCGTATCGACGTTAAAAATGTCTCCCTCTTTGGTCTCGATCGCCATGACCAACACATTGGCCGTACCAAACATACGACGATACTGCTGATAGAGCTGGATGTAGGGATGTCCAGGCGGATACAGGTCAAAGAAATTCGTGTACACGCGCATGTGGAGCGCGTAATAAGCGAGGAAGATCGTCATGACCGTGAGTACTGCTAAGACCGGCCAGCGAAATTTGAGAAGAAACCTGAGATAGGCCTCCATAGCCCAACGAGGAAGCATAGTACATGAACTCCTTTATGAGGTTCTCGGACGTTTCTGTGTTCTGCGGATCAAATCCGCAACTCCATACCAATATTGTGGCGGGTAGCGTACCAGTGCTCACCAATAGCCACAATCACCGCCAAAATTCCTAGCGTTCCTAAATTTGCATAATCGAAGTAGTACAGCGCGCCAGCAGGAATAAAAATCGCCAGCAGGAGAATCGCCATAATTTTATTCGGCAGCGGGAAGCGCGGTTTCAATAACGACACCATGCCGGGAATGAAAGCTAAGGCTCCAACGACATGGAAGAACAACAACAGCGTCAGGAGGATCGCCATTTCCGACTGAAATTTCATCGGAAAGAAGACCCAGAAAATAACGCTCACCGTCAGCGTCGTGCCCGTGAACATAATCGCCCGGCCAGTGGTCATTAGCGCTTCTTCGATCGCTTTTTCATGATCCCCACAGCGTTGAAATTCTTCGACGATACGAGAAAGGACGTAATACCCGTAGTCAATACCAATGCCGATACCAACAGCAGCAACCGGCAATGAGTTGATGTTGGCATCGATGCCCATCCAATACATGAACGCTTCAGATAGTGGCTGTGCGACAATCGAAGGGATCATGACGATCAGTGCCCCGACGACCGAGGCATAGGTCAACATGCTGAGAACAAAGACCGTCACCATCACCAAAATCAAATTCCACTTATACGACCACTCCACTTCCTCATTCACCGCGGCCAGAATCCCAAGTAATCCACCAGCGAGGCGGAATTGCAGGTTTTCCGTCGGATTCTCATCAATGAACTGCCGCGCTTTGTGAATCGAACCAACCACCGTTTCGTGGTTGTAATCCTTATAGAAGACCGTAATGGTCGCATTCTGTGAATTCTTGTCGAGAAAGAGATCGAGATCATCCGAGCCGACGGTGTTAAGGAACTGATAAAAGATGTTCCCCACATCGCGCGGGTTATCAGGGATGATACCCCATTTGGGAATACCTTCCTGGAACATCTGGTAAAGGCGACGGGCCATTGTCGTAATCGTAATACTCCCACCGACGAGGTTTTGCTGTTCCATGAAGCGCTGAAATTTCTCCAGCGTTTGCAACACGTTCGGGTCCTTAATCACCCCCGCTTCTTTTCCTTCCGCCAAAATTACCAGCTGAGAAGCGCCAACGAATTTTTCGTTAATCTTGTCGTACGCGACGTTGTACTCATGATCGTTATACATCAACGCTTTCCCGATCGAGACATCACCAATTTTGAGATCATGGGCGAAGATCATGCCAACGACCAGGGCGACGGTGAAGCTACCGAGGACGTAATACCGGGCATTTCCCTGGCTGATACGCACCATCATGCGGTTGACCGTATTGTAGAGTTTATCGGAGAAGCGAGTGCCAGCTTTGGGATCGTGCGGCGGAGGGGGAATGTAATAGAGAATGATTGGATGTAAAGTGACAACACTGATAGTGATAGTAAAAATCCAAAATGCAGAGACATAGGCCAGTTTTTGGATCAATGGAATATGAGCAAGCGCGAGGGTCAGCGTCGCAAAGCCATCGGCAGCAATCGAGACGATCGCGGGGCTAAACAAACTCAGATAGGACGACATGATCGCATCCATCTTGTTGGCTTTGTCGCCCTGCTCACGCTCGAGGCGGTGATATTCCTCGTGGTACCGTTCCATCGATTGCACTGAGTGGGAGAGCGCGCGTGCCGTAATCAGCACTAACACCACTAAGACGAGCGGGTCGAGGTTGAAACCAAAGTACCCAGCCAATCCGAGTGCAAGAATAGAACTCAGTAGTCCGGAAAAGAGCGGCACCCACACTCCCGTAAAAGTGCGGAAGTAGAACCACAACATGATCAGGATGATTGCTACTGTTACGCTAATAACCCAGAGAATGGCGTCCTTGTAGCTGAAGATCCATGAATACAGCATGGGAAAACCAGCGATGTGGACGTTATGGTTGCCATCTGACTCGATGTCGGTTTTGAGTGCATTGAGGCGCGTATAGAGGTTACGGAAATCGACGCCTTCTTCCCAGAACCCAGCTGAGATCAGCGCTGCGGAGTTATCCCGCGAAACAAAAAAACCGTGCACCCCTTCGTTGGTATACACCGCTTTCTTGATGGGTCTCACATCATCCGGCGTTTTTGGTGGCGCCGGATACATGATGGGATAGGCAGTAATCATCGCGCCAGTGATGCGAATGTTTTTCATCTTTGGATGCGTCAGCGAGCGGACCTGATACGGGTTCACTCCTGGCGTCTCCATAACCTGGATGGTCGCTTTATTGATCTTGTTGATCGTCTCAACGTTAAAGATGTCGTCACCTTTCCGTTCGACCATGATCATCAAAACGTTGGCGGTGCCGAACATCTTACGATATTGCTGATAGAGCTGAATGTACGGATGTCCAGGAGGGTAAAGGTCAAAGAAGTTGGTGTAGACCTGCATGTTCCTGAGGTGCCATCCGAGAAACAACGTCACGGCGGTAACAACGATTAAAACTGGGATACGGAATTTAATCAGGAAGTTGATGTAGGCTGCCATCCAACTGCGAGGTAGCATGAGTGATCCCTCCTTAAATTTTGTACCTCACTCCTCAGGCAATCGAACCGCCAAAGAATGAGGAAAAACGATTTTTTTCATGCCCACTCTGTGTAACGACACCAGAGAAACACCGCAGAAGCATTATTGCCGCTTAAAACGTGCGTCAAAGTCGACCTTTGTCCCCTCAGAGAAGAGCAGGAGCCCGTTTGATCCAGTGATCAAGCCACGCGCTCCAGGGCCAACGGACAGCCCCATCAGCCAGTACAGGGACAATTCTTCTGGCGAATCGAGCAGACTCCAATTCTTGCCTGCATCACTTGATGTGAGAATCACACCTTCATCACCCACGGCAAGTCCCGTATCCCCATCAAGCGCGACGTTATAGAGCGCCGTCTGCACCGGGCTCTCGTACGCTTTCCAGGTCTTCCCCGCATCTTCACTCTGGAGGATGGTCCCGTCCATACCGACGGCACAACCAAACGCGCCATCCCTAAAACTTAATCCAAGGAGAGACGCTTCGGTGCCGGTGGTTTGTTTCGTCCATGTCGCTCCGCCGTCCTCGCTGAGTAAGAGCGTTCCTCGTTCGCCAGCAATCCACGCTTTCCCCGAGTCGTGCATCACTACAGCGTAGAGAAAAACGTCTTCCTTCTGTTCAGGCTTGTCTTTGAACGGATCATTCCAAGTTTTCCCCCCATCGGTGGTATAGATGATCGTGCCAAAGTCTCCAGCCGCGATGCCTCGTTGATTATCAAGGAAGGCCAGATTGAACAGATGCGAGGTC
Source organism: Deltaproteobacteria bacterium (assembly GCA_016874775.1). Lineage (NCBI taxonomy): Bacteria > Pseudomonadati > Myxococcota > Myxococcia > Deltaproteobacteria bacterium. Next base: position 8,116 of record VGTJ01000066.1, on the reverse strand, counting down.
GTCCCACTCACTTGCCGATCCCAGGTTTTTCCCCCATCGGTAGTATGGAGAATGAGTCCCGATTTGCCGGACACCCATCCTTCGGTGGCACTGACAAACCGCACCCCATAAATAGGGTCAAATACTTTACTCTCTTGTTTTTCCCAGGTTTTCCCACGATCTTTCGTATGGTAGATCGCGCCGAAACTGCCGACAGCCCACCCTTCATCGGCAGAAAAAAGCTGTGCGGCGTAAAAATGATCGCGGATGCGGACTTGGTCTTGTGCGACGGCTTCACCTCTGTACCCTGCACCGATCCCCATGATGCCAATGAGGACGCCTAGCCAGTGGCGCGAGGAGAAGAATTTGCTGCCCATCATGATCAGTCTCCCTCCTTATTCCTACGGTAGCCGTTCTATAGGAAAAACGTGCCCATGTCTTAGACTAGGAGGCGAATGGTTGTCAACAACAATCCTTACGGTGTTGCGGCAGCATCCTTCACTTTCTCGCCATTGGCCCCTAGAAACAGGCGATGCTATAGTGCGCAGTTATATCAATAAGGAGGGAGCATGCAGGTTCCAACATGGGGTAGTCGCTGGGTCCAGTTTGCAGCTTCTCACCGTTTGTTATTCGCTTGTGGACTGCTTCTCCTCTGTGGCATTGGCATGTGGTATGCGCAGAGAGTTTCGCTGTCAGCGAAAATGACAGACTATTACCCCAGCCAGCATCCCCACGTCCAACTGTATCGCGAGTTTGCCGAGATGCTCAAGATGGCAAACGCGGTCGTCATCACCGTCACTGTCAAAGAAGGGTCCATTTACAGCAATGACGCTCTCGGGAAGATTCATCGTCTCACGGTCGATCTCATCGAAACCCGTGGTGTGAACCCAAACGAAGTGTTATCACTCACCCACCCTCGTCTCAAAGATATCCGCGTCAGCAGTGAGAACATTGAAATCTTACCGGTCGTCAACGCGCCTGACCAACCACAGACCCCAGAGGCGCTCTCTCGGATCAAAAATGCGGTGTACACAAACGTCGGTATTCGTGGCGTCTATGTCTCCGCCGATGACAAGACCGCATTAATTCGCGCTGGGTTCTGGGACGATCGTGTCGACCCGCATGCCATTTTTGAACGGCTCCTGACGATCACTACGCGTGAACGTGACGCCAATGCGGACATCCACTTTACTGGGAATCTGGTTTTAGCCGCGTGGCTCAGAACCTCAGCTTCACGTATCCTCCTCCTGCTTTTCGTCAGCGGCGTGCTTGCCGTCTTCCTCTGTGGCCAAAGTCTGGGCTCTTTTCATACATTTTTTCTGGCACTGTTGGTAAATGTCGTTGCGGTGACCATCAGTCTCGGCGGGCTTGGGCTGTGTGGCCTCGTACTCGAACCGCTCATGCTGTTCGTGTTCTTTCCTTTAGGTGTCCGCAGCCTGAGTCTCGTCATCAGTTGGTATACCCAACTGACACACGTCTATCGAACCGTCGGGACTCCTTTTGCCAATCAAGAAAGCCATATTGCCGCTCTAGAGCAAACGGCAACCCGCGTCTATCGTCCCCTGACACTTGCGCTCATCATCGATAGTCTCGCGTTTCTCAGCCTCGGGGTGTCAGATGTTCCTGCCATTCGTTCACTTGCTATTCTGGGTACCGGATGGAGTCTCGGCTTGCTGTTTGCGTTATGGCTGTTAATACCAGTGTGGTCTTCATTGTTTCACTTTCGCCCCGCGGTTGTCCTTCACCCGCTGCGCATGGAACGACTGGTCACTCGGCTCACACAGCGATTGCAGCAGGCCACGGCTTCTTCCTCTTTGTTCCCACTAGGAATGGTGCTTCTTGCAGGGTGTGGCATCGTTGCGGCGATGCAGTTGAAAGCTGGGCGTGAGGTGATGGGGTCAACACTCTTCTATGGGACGCACCCGTACAATCAGGCCTTTGCCTTGGTGAATGAAAAATTCGTCGGCGTGAACCAGCTCATCGTTGTCGCCCAAGCCAACGACACGGCCGCGTTCCGCAACCCGCACGCATTACAAACTATCGAAGCGTTTCAGCAGCATATGGCCGAGGATCGGGATTTTGGCGGAAGTGTTGCCATCACGAATCTGGTGAAATCGGTCACTCGTATGTTTCATGAGGATATTCCTAAATGGGAGGTCATTCCCGACGACCTCGAATCCGCAGGTCAAGTCGTCTTTCGTATCATTTCCTCGGCGGCAACACCCAGTGAAGTTGCCCGCCTCTTCTCACAAGACTTTCGTGCAACGGCAGTATCGTTTTTTTATCGACAGTATTCTCCGAATGCTATCACACGTATTTTTGACCGTGCCCACGCGTTCATACGCACACAAGATAATCAAAATGTGCAATTTCATATCGGCGGAGGCATTCTCGGCATCTTGGCCGCGGTCCATGCAGCGGTCGCGCAGCATTATTGGCGTTTCTTTGGTGCATTCCTCTTACTAGCCGCGGGGGGTGCACTGGTGGCAACCCGATCATTGCGCGCCGTCCTTGAGACGCTCATTACTGTCTTCCTCGTACAAGCAGCGCTCCTCCTCCTCTTATGGTGGGGAGGAATCGATCTGAACATGTATTCGCTGCCTATCATTGTCTCCGGCTTTGGCATGCTCCTGCCTGCCACATTTCCACTTTGGTTGATGGCAGAAGGGGAGCACACGGTGTTTCACGCACTGATGATAACCGCAATCCTTACGGCAGTAGCTGCGGTATGGTTACTCTCACCGTTACGACTGCAGGCTGAACTTGGCGTCTTGCTCCTTGTCTTGGCGTTTGTCGGCACGGTGTTGCCGTGGCTGGGAAAACAGGCAGTGAGTAGACTGTTCGCAACGTCAAGCGGTTTGTAGTATGACGCGCCCGCTGATGAGTTTTGACAGGCAGAGGCGGTAATCCTCGGCTGATAAAATCCTCCCTAGCTCCCCTTTGCAAAGGGGGCCGTGCACACTGGTCACAACTTCAGCACTTCGCAGCGAGAAATTCCCTTTCCCTCAGGGAGAAGGAACCTCGCCACGGTGCGCAGTGCCTGAAACAACAAGCATGCTCTCTTACGTTGTGACTGGTGGGCCGCGCACAGCGCGGGGGGATTTCCGCGGCGAGCTGTACGATAAGCTGCATGACCGACTTTGATCGTCAATTTTCCTTAACTTTTTTCACCAGATCTTGCCCGGATTGAGAATTCCCTTTGGATCGAAAAGCTGCTTAATACCCTTCATGACTTCAAGCGCGGCTCCGTGCTCTTTCTGGGTGTACTTGCGACTGCCAAGGCCAATACCATGTTCACCAGAAGCTGTGCCACCAACCGACAAAACGAACGCAACAATTTCATCTTTGGCGAGACTCGCGGCGGCCCAGCGGGTAACGTCTTCTGACTCTTCTCGGATCAGAGCGTGAAGAATACCGATCCCTGCATGGCCAAAGGTATGGAGCACCACACCATGCCGCGCAGCAATAGCGTAACTCTGCTCGACAATCTCTGGTAAGCGCGAGACGGGAAATCCCATATCGGTTCGCAGCGTTTTCGCTTTGGGATTCAGTGATTGAATTGCACGAGTTGTGAAGTGACGAATCTCCCACGGGTTCCGCCCATCGGGAAGTGAAAGAACGACACCGTGATGTTCCTCGCACACCGCACGAGCAGCCTGAAACACTTCATCTGCTGATGTCTGTGAGCCATGCACTTCAATGAACAGTGTTGGCTGCTCCTCCAAACCAAAATGTTGAAATCGATTAAGGGCCGCAATGGCACGGTGATCAAGAAACTCAACCGCGGCAAGGTCGATCCCATACCGCATCATCTCGGCGATTGCCATCACCGCCATTTTCTCAGTTGGAAATGTGAACGCTCCCTGTCTGCGTTCTTGTGGCAGCCCAACCAGCGACAAGGTTAATGTTGTCGCAATTCCTAACGTGCCTTCCGAACCCACCAGCAGTCCGAGCAGATGATACCCTGACGACGTTTTGCGACTCCGCGTACCAAGTTGAAGCACCTCGCCAGTGCCGGTCACCACCGTTGCAGCTTTCACATGATCACGGGTTCCTCCGTATTTTACGGAGTAGATACCACTGGCGTTATTCGCGACCATACCACCGATAGTTGCCACATCTGAACTGCCACCAGGGGAGGGAGGGAAGAACAATCCGTATGATTTGAGTTGTTCATTGAGTTGATTGTAGACAATGCCCGGCTGCACAGTGACTTGCAGATCTTCAGCATGAACCGCGACGATCGTATTCATTTGCGAGAGGTCAAGTACAATGCCGCCACGCACAGGAATCGGATTGCCTTCGAGACTTGAACCAGCACCACGAGCTGTAAGTGGAATGTTCTGTTCGTAAGCACAACGAACAACACGAACAACTTCTTCAGTCGTGAGTGGCCATGCGACAGCTTGCGGCATCGACGGCGAGCATGACGACTCATCGTGCGAAGCGTTTTCGAGGTCTGCAGGGCGTGCAGAAACACGGTCAGGCCCAAGCAACGTAATGAGATGATTGACAAGCGACATATTCCACCTACTGAAACCTCGGCCAACAATTGAAACCATACACCACCTTGTTTCTCTACTCCCTGTCTGCGTATCTTGACAATCTCCCGAAAGGAAAAGGAGGAAAAGATGAAGACCGAGGTATGGTCTCGTAGACAGTTTCTCAGAAGCCTGAGTGCAGCTACCGTTGCGGCGACGGCGGTCGACCGCGTTGCTACTCCACAAGTTGTCCATGCCGCAACGGCGGCATCTGGCACGTTACACTTCGGCGTCCAGGTTGTTCCGCAACACACAACGTACGCCGAAATCCTCAAAACCTGAAAAGAGGTGGATGAGTTAGGATTTGATAGCGCTTTTCTTTTCGATCATTTCATTCCGATTCTCTCGGATGCCAATGGTCCATGCTTCGAAGGGTGGACGCTGCTCTCGGCTTTGGCCGCGCAAACGAAACGCGTGAAAGTAGGCTTGTTAGTAACCGGCAATACTTATCGTAATCCAGCACTCGTCGCGAAGATGGCGACGACTGTGGATCATGTCAGCAACGGACGCGCCATTCTCGGAATTGGCGCGGCATGGTTCGAAACTGAGCACACTGCTTACGGAATTCCGTTCTACACTCCGAGTGAGAGAGCCAAGCGACTCAAAGAGGCAGTAACGGTCATTAAACTTCTCCTATCGCAGCCAAAGAGCACGTTCGACGGCAAATTTTATCAGTTAAAAGATGCACCGAACGAGCCCAAACCAGTGCAGAAACATCTCCCGTTGCTCATTGGTGGGGTTGGGCCAAAGCGCATTCAACCTCTCGCCGCACGACATGCTGACATCTGGCACTTTTTCCCCGGTGACGAAAATCCTCAGACTGCGAAACGCATGTGTGAAAGTTTTGACCAGCTCTGTCTGAAGGTGAAGCGGGATCCGGCAACCGTAGAGAAGTCACTCTCGTTACGTCCGCCGCAGCTTTCCGGCTCAAGCCAAGAAGTTGTGGACCGTATCAAAACACTCGCCGATGCAGGAGTCGGGCATTTTCTTACTTCACTCACTTCGCCTTTCGATCGCGCATTGTTGCAACGCTTTGCGAAGGAAGTGATACCAGCTGTGAGGAAGGGATAAAAAATAGGAGCGCAGTATGCTGCGCCCCTATGAAGGATCGTCACGGGTAAGCCTAAGACTGCGAGTTTTGCAGATCGTACCTACTGCACAATCAGCCCGACAGGAGCTGCCGGCGCAGGATTGGAACTGAGTCGGAGAACAAACGCGTCGCGGTCTACACCATTGAGCACGACAAAGACACCGAGTTTCGACGAATAGTTCCAGCGTTTGAGCGTACCGGTGGGCGAAGCACTGCCTGGTCCACCCGGATAGGGGACGGCGGCCCATGATTTTGCATCGACATTCAGAACGTAAACCGTATCACCACCATTCCAGCCAACAATCCGTCCAGTAGCAGGGTCATGGGCAAGCCCCGGATTGCGAGAATTGACCAGCGCCTCTCCTCCAGTCGTCTTGAACGGTTGCGGCGCAAAAGAGCCGTTAGGACCGACATCGTATACCCACTGATCTCCTCCGCCAAACAAGAAAAACTTTTTCCGTACCGGATCAAGGACACCGGTCATCCAATAGCCAGCCGGAAACAAGCGCTGACAGGTTCCACCAGCCGGAAGGCTCTGATAACTGTTGGAGGCGAAATCGTAGGCATACAGACAGAGGCCGTCGTGGACAAGCACTTTACCTGTATTCGGATCATACGCACTCATTGAGATAAACGCTTTCGGATTGGGTCCCGATGGGCGCATCCATTGCCAACGATTGGTTGAGAAATCAAAAGTCCAGGTTTCGAGACTACCGTTCCCACTACTCGCCGTAGAAAAAGCTCCACCACCACCAAAGGCGAAGAGTCGATCGACATTCTCCATGTACGCCAGTCCGTCGTACGTCCGCCGACTATTGGGTTGCGTCCCGCCAGCCAGCGCCTCTACTGACTTCTCGTAGGGCGTTGCCGGATCAGTAAGCCGTGACACAGAAAGTGAGTCAAGATTTAAGGCATAGAGTTCGTTGCCAAAATATGAGTCTTGCCCTCCGCCCCAGACAACAAGCCGGTTCCGTTTGGTATCGAAAGCTGCGCTACTTGAGGCGTCGACGATACCAGCACATCCCGCGTTACCTGGAACGTTGGCGGCACAAACGGAGCGGAGCTTGGTGTTGCTCAGTTGCGACCAGCCAGCGGTTGAGGGAATCGTCGTGCTCACCTGACGTGGCGTTGTCACGGTCACGGCATTCGAAGACACAGATTCGTTATTGGCGCTATCAAAGGCCTTGACATAATAGGTGTAGGTCACTGTAGGTGAGACAGAACCATCTGAGAACGTCAAGCCAGTGACGGTCGTCAGCAGCGACCCATTACGAAAGATCTTGTATCCGCTGATGACATTCGCAACACTACTCGCTGGTCCCCAGGAAAGGTTAATGGCGGCAGTGGAGCTTGTCCCGTTCAGGCTCTGTGGTGGAGTGATGGCGGCGGTCCCCGACGGTGGATTAATGCCGAATTCGCATGCCCCATAATCGAGGGCACTACCCACGACGGGACGGCTTTGTTTGTCGAGATGATCGAGATACTGAAACGCAGGCAGGAGATTCACACCGTTTGCCGGCCCTGGATCGACGCTCTTGTCAATCGCCGGTGATCCAGCCACTAATCGATAGTTCTGGTTGGTGTAATCGAGAAATCCCGGGCTATTCGTCTGTAAATTGTTAGGTGGAATGGGTTTGTCAGATCCAGCTTCGAACAATACCGAACCAGCTCCGACAAACAAATTGTTCATAATCTTCAGGACGCTCACCGGTTGCACGACGCGAATGAAGTTTCCAAATTGCGGGCGTGCATTCACAAACGTGTTATTGATCACGTAGAGTTCTTGCTTCGGATTCGTTGCGCCTTCGGGGGCGTGCGTCAGCATCGTAAAATTTTCAGAATTCACACTTTGATAAATGATGTTGCCAACCACGTAGGTGACTCCGCCATTGGAAAAATCCAGCTCATAATTTGAGGTTCCACCGGGTTGATCGACAATACGATTGTAGAAAATGTAATTGGTCGCCGCGCGCGACTTGATCAGCTGGCCATTATTGGCATCGTGGGTGAAACTGTAGCGTAACGTAAAGCTCCGAAGACGCCCAATGTAGAGATTATGGGTCTCCGCGTCTCCATACCCATTCCGGGCAAATTCCGAATATTCGATCAGGACATCACTAGAGCGGGGCTCACTTTCGTTAATGGTCAACAAGCCCATCTGGTTGTCGTGGAAGAAACAATTGCGCAATGTCAGCGAAATGCCTTCTAAACGAATACCAGCTCCGTTCCCATCTGGCACCTGAGCACCGGAGAACTCGATGTTCTCTACTGTCGTGTTGTTCCCTTGAATGACCCAGATCCCTTTGCCGAACTGATCATGAACTCCTTGCGAGTCCAGATGCGCTCGCCCACCAACTCCACGGATGGTAAGGTTATGCGCCCATCCCTGTAAAGGTCTGAATCTTTCATGATTTCGCGGGTTCTGCTGAGATAGGCGCGTGTCGTGGGGAGAAACTCAAGTTCAGGGAGAGAGAAGGGAACACGCGATGATCTTAGGAGCATGCTT
>VGTJ01000065.1 GCA_016874775.1 Deltaproteobacteria bacterium | reverse complement strand
CCTGCACTGGGTGTTAGATGTCGTGTTTCGCGAAGATGCCCGCCGGGTCTATGATCGCACGACGGCGGAGAACCGGGCGTTCCTCAACCGCTTGGCCGTCTCGCTCTTACGCGGGGACCCCGGCAAAGGTTCGCTCAAAGTTAAGCGCAAACGCCCAGGCTGGCACCTGTCCTACCTCGCCCAACTCCTCGGGTTTCCCTGCACTTGAAGCGCGTTTTCCGTGCAGCTGTCGCAGGTCCGCACTGCCCGCGCTCACCAGTTCGGAGAAGTCCAGGGGCTGTCGTTAGCAGAGACCGCACGTTCCCTGGGAGTAACCACCTCGGCGATGTATAAGAGGTTGCAAAAAGTGGACACCACAGAATTCCACAAATTCAACAACGTCCCCGATTTTCCGTTTGACACCCTGTGCTGTTCCAGATATGCCCAGCGGGCGAGGAGGAAGGTGCTATGGCAACGCAGTTAACGGACGGGTATGTCTCGGCTGATGGCCATGTGGTCGAGCCGGCTGATCTGTGGACAACACGCATGGACCTGCGCTTCCGCGACCGGGCGCCCCGCGTTGAATCACGCCCCGAGGCTGATTATTACGTGATCGATGGGTTAGCTCCACTGCCGGTTGGGCTCGAAGGGGTGATGATCGAAGAGAAGATCGCTGGAGAAATTACCTCTTCGCTGGGACACCGACATGCCGATACCCGGCCGGGAGCGTGGGATCCTCGGTCGCGTTTAGCCGATCAGGATCTCGATCATCTGCGAGCTGAGGTGATTTATCCTGGCATGCTGGGACTACACTTTTTCCATATCCGAGACGCCGAATACCAACGCGAAGTGATGCGGGTGTATAACGACTGGCTAAGTGAGTTCTGTACGACTGCCCCGGATCGTCTGTTGGGAACGGCCTTTTTGCCACTCCGCGGGCCCATCGAATGGGCGTGTGAGGAAGCCGAGCGGATTACCAAGCTCGGTTTGCGAGCCGTCTCGATTCCGGGCGAGGTCGAAGAGCGCCCATATTCTCATCCTGACTATGAGCGGCTGTGGGCAACGCTACAGGAGCTAGGCTTGCCGGTTTCGACCCATGCCGGAACCGGCACAGGAGAGGAACTTCTGGTGAAGTTCGCTCGGATTGGCTTCGGCGTCGGGTTGGTTGACGGCAAGGTTGGCATGATTATGCGAGCTATGGCCGACTTGATTTGGAGCGCGGTTCCGCAACGCTATCCGCAGCTGCGCTTTGTCTTAGCCGAGGGCGGTATTGGCTGGATTGCCTCGGTGCTGACCTATATGGATCACTGGTGGCACGATCATCGCAAGTGGATGGAACCAAAACTTGACGAAGCGCCGAGTGTGTATTTTCAGCGTCAGTTTTGGGCAACGTTTGAAGACGACCGGGCGGGTATTTTGACCCGGGAAATGCTCGGTGTCGATCGTCTCATGTGGGGCGCTGACTATCCACACACTGAGGGGACCTTTCCGCGTTCTCAAGAACAAATCGCCCGCGACTTTGCCGGAGTGCCTGAAGACGAAGTGTATCAGATGGTGGTCGGCAATGCGGCGCGTTTGTACGGGCTTGCGTAATCGGTCACTGAGCGGTGTTCATAGAGAACTACAACTTATTGACAGGAGCCTTCTAATGGGTGACCCCTTTGCCCCAACAACGTCCCCGAATTGACGAATTGACCAGCCTATCTCATCGGCGGCATCAATACAGGAATCACTTGCCGGCCATGCCGTCGATAGATGCGAAAATCCGAGTCAATCGTGAAGACCCGACTCCGTGGATGCAACTCGGCCATCCGTACAAGGCAAGCATCAGCCAGGGACATCGGCACGTTGCGGTACGTTTGCTGGAGTTTACGTAGGCGGTCAAGTTCCGCTGCTACGCCAAAGGTCAGCTTCAATACCCCTTTCTCAACCATCTCTAGGACGGTCACGGAAGCACCCCCAAAGTTGTGCACTAAGAACTGTGCCTCTGACAATACAGCTTCGCACGTCATCAAAGGTGGTGGCAGCAACGAAAATTGTTCTCTTGCCCAGTAGTGATATCGATCCTTCGCGATGAGGACCGCAACGATCGGACCGGTGTCAATGAGTATCTGCTCGGCCACGAGCGTGATCCTTCAGAAGAGACTTTTCGAGGTGTTGCTTATTGCTCGACGCGTCCGTAGGTCCAGGTTGAGAGCCGACGAGATCACCCATGAGGTCAGCGCAGGAGAGCTGCTGCACGGTGTGACGATGGTTCACTAGCACCTCCTCAACACAGGCGCGAACGACGGCAGATTTACTCACCCGCCGTCGCTTTGCTTCGGTTTCGACCAAACGGCCGAGATGGGCTGGAAATTTCAGAGAAATAGTCTGCATGTCGAGAAAGTATTACAGTTTTGTCAGGGGAGCAATACCTTGAGGCGAGTATACTGCGGGGACTACGAGACGTTGCAGCTTTCTGCCGTAAAGCTCATAAAGCTGCAACGTCCCCAATTTTCTCCTAGAGAATGCAGTGAAATATATGCTGGTAAGTCACAACACCAAGATGGGCGCAGCCAAAGGCGCGGTGTTGATGGCAGAGTATCTGTATCAGAAGAACTACATCTAAATAAAACAAAAGGGGCATAGTTTTTGCCTACGCCCCTTTCTTTATACGATCACAATCACGTAATCGCGGTAACTAGATTTTTCCTTGTAGCAAAAAGGTAACCAGCAGCGCATAAATTGCGAGCGATTCGATCAGTGCGAGACCGATGATCATCGGTTGGAACAGACGGTCAGCCGAATTCGGATTGCGGCCGATCGATTCCATCGCCGATGCCACGGTTTTCCCTTGACCAATACCAGCGCCAGCGGCGGCAATACCGATACCTAAGCCAGCACCCAGACCAATCAGCCCTCTGCCAGCGCTATCGCTTCCATCTTGAGCGAATGCACTGCCAGCAGCAGCCAACAGTAACACGAACAGAAACGCACTAACCAACCCAGCCTTCTTCATACGGACTCCTTTCGAGCTTCCATCCTGACGAAGTGTTGTGGGCACGCCACTCCTCTTATCCTCTTCCTCACCTCGCCCCTTCGTCGTTCAAGAAGCGGTTAATGTGGCAATTTTAGTGGTGATCTCCGTGACCAAGCACGTTAGAGACGTAGACCATACTCAGCAACGTAAACACGAACGCTTGGAGGAAACAGACGAACGCTCCCAATAAATAGAAAATCACAGGGATGATAACTTTGGTGAGGCCAGTGAAAATTTCAATCGCCAGATGGTCACCAGTCATGTTTCCGAGAAGACGCAAACCTAGCGAGAGCGGTCGAACACAGTTGCTGATGATTTCCAAGGGAAACATCAGTGGAGCAAGGATCAGTAATGGACCAGCAAAATGTTTGAGATAGGCAAGCCCCTGCTCTTTGAACGCGACGAAGTTGTACGCGATAAACGACACCAATCCTAAAGCGAGCGACACATTAAAATTCGCCGTTGGTGGTGCAAACCCCGGCACGAGTCCAATCAAGTTGGCGAACAAGATGAAAACAAAGAACGAACCATACAGGTTGATGTACTTGCGCCAGTGGTGACCGATAGTCCCTTCGGTCATACCAGAAAGACCTTCAACCAAAATTTCGGCAATGTTACGCAAGCTGAGGGTACTATCTGGTATTGCAGGATCAGCGGCAGCGTTAAGTTGTCGACGCGCCAAAAGGGTAAAGATGACGATAATTGCGGCAACGATGAGAGAAGTTGCTACTTGATCAGGAAGAATATTTAATCCAGGGATCGCCGAAACCCAAGTAAAGGGATGCTCCATGTAGATACCGTTACTGTAGAATTGAAGACAACGATCGTTACTTTTCTGCTGTGGCGACTCGGGAACCGTTCTTCGAGTCGAGCAGGCTGACTATCATGCAGGTCATAACCAGTAAAGAGACCCCGGCCATAAAACTCAGCGGTTCAATGGGGTAACGGATAAACAAAGCGCTCAGCAACAACAGGAAAATCAGCCCTTTAGAAACGATCACAAATATCGCTCCACGTCGCTGATGTTGACCATCACCAGTCCGAAACAACAGCAATGAAACGATTTTTTTGAGCAACCAAAAGTTGACCTGCATGAGAAGGCCACCAATCAGGAAGCTCGGCACATGGCCAAGATGCAATCCCCAACTGATTAGCGTTCCTAATCCTATAAAGAGCAAATTCAAGCGCTCAATTTTTTCGATCGTCTTGTTGTTCACGTTGGGCTGACATTTGTTGCAGAGAAATCACCAGGCGATAGAAACCGCTTGCGAGGCAAAGTATTGCACCAAGGAGAACTCCCCACGGACTTGAACCAAAGTGCGAGTCAATATAACTGCCTCCGTAGATACCGACAATGGCGGCAACCGCAAACTCGATACCAATCGCACTGTACTTCGCGTAAGCGTAGAGTTGGTTATCTTTAGCCATTGGTTCTCGCACGGTGCATTGCTATCGCATACTACTCAACACTTCTTTCGCTGCCGCTACAGTCTCTTGGACCTCTGTTTCGCTATGAGCGAGGGAAATAAAAGCCGTTTCAAACTGCGAGGGTGGCAAATACACACTGCGTTCGATCATACCCTGAAAGTAACGGGCAAACATCTTCGTATCACTCTGAGTTGCGGTTGCACTATCTTTCACACTGTTCACACCAAAGAACAGCGTAAACATAGAGCCGATTTGGTTCACACAGGCAATAGTTCCAGTATCTTTGATCGCCTGTCGTAAACCTCCTGCCATCATGGTTCCCAGACCGTTCAGTCGCTCGTATGTTCCAGGGGTACTTATGATCTTTAAGGTCTCAAGACCGGCGGTAACTGCGAGCGGATTTCCAGACAGCGTTCCCGCTTGATACACAGGCCCCACAGGAGCAAGTTGGTCCATGATTTCACGTTTGCCACCGACCGCCGCTAATGGCATTCCACCGCCAACGACTTTTCCCAAACAAGTGAGGTCTGGTGTGATGTTATACCGTTCCTGCGCTCCTCCGCGGCCAACGCGAAAACCAGTGATCACTTCATCGAAAATCAACAAGGCACCATAGCGCTGCGTTACGCTTCGCAATCCAGACAAAAACTCAGCATGAGGAAGAACAAGACCCATGTTCCCAGCGATAGGTTCAACAATAACGGCAGCAATTCCTGTAGGGTCGGCTTCAAAGCGTGCCTCCACGCTTGCTAAATCGTTATATGTGGTAACAAGAGTTTGACTCGTAAAATCCTCAGGTACTCCGTGACTATCAGGAAGGCTGAACGTTAACGCCCCAGAGCCAGCTCGGACCAACAATGCGTCACTGTGACCATGATAGCAACCATCAAATTTGAGAATCTTGCCTCGCTTCGTATATCCACGCGCCAGACGAAGAGCGGTCATCGTCGCTTCAGTCCCAGAAGACGTCAAGCGAACTTTATCTATCGATGGCACTGCTTCAATGATTGCTTTTGCCAGCTCAATCTCTTTTGGTGTCGGTGCCCCAAAGCTCGTTCCTCGTTTTAAGCTCTCTTCAATGGCCTTCACAATTTGTGGGTGCGCATGCCCAGCAATCAACGGCCCCCAAGAGCCTACGTAATCTACATATTCTTTCCCATCGGCATCAATCACTCTGCAGCCGCGACCACGCTGAATAAAGAGTGGATTGCCGCCAACTGCGCGCCAGGCGCGGACGGGACTGTTCACTCCACCGGGGATGTATTGTTGCGCTTCGAGAAAAAGCTTATGGGACGTAGACATAGAGAGTACTCAATACAAGAGAAAATTTTCCTTCAGCTAACACCCCCGCTCCCACGCGTCAAGGTAAAGAAAAAATCTCTGCGAAGACAAACACTTCCACACCCCCTTAAATTTTTACTTGCAATAAAAAAAAAAAACGTTTAAGCCTTCGCATACTCGTTACTGTTATAAATTTTTCCAGTACATATAGGTGAAGGAAAGTAGTGAAGTCCTTTCCCCTCCCTCCCAATTACGGTGTTGTAGCACCGGGGTGACCCTGGGATGGAGTAGAAGAAGGTGGGGGAGAGGTATGTGGAAAACTCCGTGGTGGAGGGGGGAAAACTTCCTATGGCAACGCAAGTTGGAGAGTTATTCACAGGTGTGAATAACTTCCTCACCAAGGTAATTGGGGAGGGTGGCGTGCAGCGGGTGTGGGAACAGGTGCTGAGTGAAGTGGCAGGGAAAGTCGGGGTAATACAGACCGAAACCTGGCTCAAACCAATACGACCTCTCATGTTACGAGAGGACACGTTACACCTTGAAGTACCAAATGCACTCTTTCGCGATTGGCTTCTAGAAAATCTGATGCCAATTCTGCAAGAGAGCCTCGCAAACATCGTTGGTCGTGCGGTTCACATCACGTTCCACATAGCGACGAAGAAACAAGGCGAACTCTTTCCATCTGTGGTTGAAGAGAAAGAAGAGAAGCCTGACGCGCCTCGCAGCACGACCAAGAAAAATGGACTCGTCCTCAATTACACCTTTTCGACATTCATCGTCGGTGGTGGCAATCAATTTGCGCACGCAGCAGCACGTGCGGTTGCCGAAAGCCCTGGGAAAAATTACAACCCGCTTTTTATCTATGGAGGGGTTGGTCTAGGAAAAACCCATCTCATTAATGCTATTGGCCATGAAGCTATTGTGAAACAAGGCTGCAAAAGCGTCTTTTACTTGTCTTCAGAGTCATTTACTAATGAATTGATCTCCCACTTGCGGCGCGACCGCATGGATGACTTCAAGAGTAAGTTTCGTCAAGCAGACGTATTGATCCTTGATGACGTGCAATTTCTCTCTGGTCGAGAACGTACGCAGGAAGAATTTTTCCACACGTTCAATACATTACATCAGTCGCACAAACAGATCATTCTCACTTCAGATAAATTCCCCAATGAGATAGACGGACTGGAAGAACGACTGCGAAATCGCTTTGAGAGTGGATTGATTGCTGACATCCAGCCACCAGACCTGGAAACTCGGGTCGCGATATTACAGAAGAAAGCGCAACTGAAACGTATTCCGTTAACGCAAGAGATCGCACTCTTTATCGCCACCCATGTGACCGCCAACGTGCGGGAACTCGAAGGTGGACTCACCAAGCTTGGGGCACTTGCGGAGCTGACAAAAAATCCCATTACCATCGATCTCGCTACTCAAGTCCTGCAAAACCTTTTGAAAGGTGAGAAAGGAAAGGAGAAGGAAGTTTCTATCGAGACCGTACAAAAGGCAGTCTGCAAGTACTTTGGCATACGGGTTGGTGACTTGACTTCTAAGAAGCGCACCCAGTTCGTTGCCTTTCCCCGCCAGGTTGCCATGTTTCTTTGTCGCAAGTTAGCTGGTGCCTCTTATCCAATGATCGGCGTTCGCTTTGGAGGCAAAGACCACACCACTGCTCTGTATGCGTGTTCAGCGATAGAAAAACGCTTGAAAGAAGATGATGAATTACGATCAGTGCTCACACGGATTGAGCACCTCGTTTACGGCGGCAATGAGGAATAGAAATAATGTTTGAGAGGGTGTGAATAACCCTGTGGATAACCTGTGAATAACCCTGTGGATAACCTGTGAATAACTATGTGAATAACCCTGTGGATAACCTGTGAATAACTATGTGAATAACCTGTGGATAACCTGTGAATAACTTTTGCCCTGTGAATAACTTTGCAGAGTTATTCACAGGGGGGTGTGAATAACTTCTCCTTTATATTTCAATAACATAAGTGACTTATCCACATATTCACACCCCCCTACTATTACTATTTATAAAAAATAAAGAAGAATAGTAGAAAGAGGGGAGAGAGAAATAACGCTGTGAATTGATGGGATGAGGTTGTGAAAAAGTGGTGAGTAAGAAAAAAAGAGAACGTTAAAAGTACGGAAAGAAGACAACAGAAAAAACGGGAGATCGATATGGAAAGCACGCTAGAGAAAGAAGACCTGCTCCGTTGTTTGTACCTGGTGCAAGGAGTTGTCGAGAAGCGTTCGACTCTGCCGATTCTTTCTCATGTCCTCATCGAGTCTGGAGAGGGAGAACTCTCACTCGGTGCCACTGACCTTGAGGTGGGAATACGACAACGCTGCAAAGCGACCGTAAAGAAAACTGGGGCAGTGACAACCGATGCCAGAAAGCTTTACGAGATCATTCGCGAGTTACCTCCAAATCTTATTGCGCTTCGCTCTACAGGGAATGGTTGGGTTGAGGTCAGTAGCGGCAGGTCCCGCTTCCGCATGGCGAGTCTGGATCCGAAAGAATTCCCAGCTATCGGTCCGTCCTCTCTCGGCTCTCAAGGCGATGAGAAAAAAGCCTCGGTCACTCTTCCCAGCCAGACCCTACGAGAAATGATCGAGAAGACGCTTTTTGCGGCCTCTCCTGATGAGTCAAGGCCAAACCTCAGCGGCGTCTATATCGAGCCGTGTAGCGCCGGTAAAGCGCAAAAAACGGGTAAGCTACGAATGGTCTCAAGTGACGGACACCGGCTGTCCCTCATCGAGCGGGAAACTGTCAGTGCGTATTCTTCATGGCCGAGTACAATTCTTCCTCGCAAAGGTCTTGTTGAAGCTCGCAAGCTACTCGAAAAAGGAGAGGATAACGTCGAGTTCTGCATCCAGGGAGCAACAGCGACGCTCACGAAAGAGTCCACTGAGCTTTCGATGCGATTGGTCGAAGGTGAATTTCCTGACTATCAACAAGTGATTCCCAAAGAAAAGAATCACGCCATTTCCTTTTCACGAGAAGATCTGCTCGGCGCGTTACGTCGATTACTTGTCCTTACTACCGAACGTTCTCGCGGTGTCAAATTACAGATCGAGAAAGAGAAGATGGAGGTCTCAGTGAATACCCCAGATCTCGGTGAGGGAGTTGAAGAGCTCGCGATCGAACACGGCGGGGATAATCTGATCGTCGGCTTCAATGGCCGCTATCTCACCGAGATGCTCAATGTCATCGCAGAAGAGCAGAAAATGACCCTGTACCTCAAAGATGAATCAAGCCCAGGACTCATAAAGGCAGAGAAAGACGACGACTTTTCCTATGTAGTTATGCCTATGAGAATTTTTTAATTTTGAAAAGATGTTTTGAATTGCTGTTATTCTTTAAATCCTGTTTACTTAAGAGGTCATAGATGATAATCTCGCTCGGCTTACAAAAAAAAGAAAATAACAATTTTCTAAAGTTATTTTTGAGGAGTGCATGCTCGAGCAAGATTACGGAGCGGGCCACATCAAGGTTCTTGAAGGACTCGAAGCGGTACGCAAAAGACCAGGGATGTACATTGGCGATACCGCGGAGAGAGGATTCCATCACCTCGTTTTCGAAGTCGTCGATAACTCTGTTGACGAAGCACTAGCTGGATACTGTACTGACATCAAAGTCATCCTTCATATCGATAACAGTGTCACCGTAGAAGATAATGGTCGTGGCATTCCCACCGAGATCCATGAGACCGAAGGAGTCTCTGCCACACAAGTAGTGCTGACCAAGCTCCACGCCGGGGGAAAGTTCGACAAAGGCGCCTATAAAGTTTCGGGCGGCCTTCATGGTGTTGGTATTTCCGTGGTCAACGCACTTTCTGAGCAAGTTGATCTTGAGATTAAGCGAAATGGGAGGGTTTATCAGCAGCGGTACCATAGAGGCACCCCAGAAGAAGAACTCAAAGAGGTCGGCGTTACTGAAGAACGTGGAACAAAAGTTACGTTTAAGCCTGATATTGAAGTATTCGGCGAACGGGAGTTCAGTTTCGACTATCTTTCTCAGCGACTCAGAGAACTGGCATTTCTAAACTCTGGGCTGCGAATTTCCATTTCTGATGAACGTGATCCAGAAAAACACCACGACTTCTTTTACGAAGGCGGCATTGTTTCCTTCGTCGAGCATCTTGGGCGAGCAAAAACCCCGATTCATCCCAAAGTCATTTATCTCAAGGGCGAAAAAGATGGGAGTGAAGCTGAAGTCGCCCTGCAATGGAACGACGGTTACGCGGAAAACATCTACACTTTTGCCAACAACATAAACACTGTTGAAGGTGGAACCCATCTTGTCGGTCTAAAGGCGGCACTCACACGCACTGTGAACTCGTATGCGGTTTCTTACGGTCTTCTCAAAAAAGACCAGGAAGGGCTTCAAGGAGAAGACATTCGCGAAGGACTGACTGCGGTTATCAGTGCAAAAGTTCCCGAACCACAATTCGAAGGACAGACCAAAACTAAGCTTGGCAATAGCGAGGTCAAAGGTTTCATCGAAGCACTGATTAACGAAAAACTTGGTGCCTACTTTGAAGAACATCCAGCCGAAGCAAAGAGAATCGGTCAAAAAAGCCTCGAAGCGTCTCGCGCCCGCGAGGCTGCGCGAAAAGCCAAAGAACTCGCACGCCGGAAGGGAGCGCTCGATTCAGGTTCTCTTCCTGGAAAACTCGCGGACTGCCAGGAACGCGATCCTGCAAAGAGTGAAATTTTTATTGTTGAGGGTGATTCAGCCGGTGGGTCAGCGAAGCAGGGCAGAAATCGCGCTAACCAAGCTATTCTTCCCCTACGAGGCAAGATTCTTAACGTTGAGAAAGCTCGCTTCGATAAGATGCTCTCTTCTCAGGAAATAAAATTACTCATCACCGCTCTTGGTGCCGGAGTTGGCAGAGAAGAAAGTGACTTGTCGAAATTGCGGTATCACAAGGTCATTATTATGACCGACGCAGATGTCGACGGCTCACATATCCGTACTTTGTTGTTGACTTTTTTCTATCGCCAACTTCCTGGCATCATAGAAAATGGCTACCTGTGTATCGCTCAACCGCCTCTCTATCGCGTGAAGAAAGGGAAACAGGAGCGATACGTCAGAGACGATAACGCACTCGAAGACTTCCTCATCAACATCGGTATCGAAAACGTCACAATTGGAAAATTAGAGGGAGAACAGCTCAAGAGTTGGGTGAAAGATTTCGCTCGGTGTGAAAAACTCCTCGATCTCGTCGAAAGAAAAGGCAAGGATCGAAGACTGGTATCAGCACTTTTCAACCAGCCAGAATTTTCTCCAGAGATTCTCAAAGACCGTCCCACTCTTGAGAAAGTTTTTTCTGTTGCTGAAGAAACAGTCAAAACTCGGTTTCCAGATTTGCGTCCCATTTCCTTTTTTGCCGAAGAGGACAAAGAGATCGGTGGCTATCGCATTGTCGCAACAGCAAAAACCAATGGCTCCGGTATCCGCACCGTTTTTGACGACGATTTCCTCACATCTCCAGAAGCACAGGAACTCATTCGCTCCTTTACCGAACTTCGAGTGATCGGTTCCGCTCCGTTCTCTTTAGTAGAGAAGAATGAAACCGCAACACTTGCTGATCAGCAAGCCGTTGTCGATTTTATCCATTCCCGCTCCCGTCAAGGCATGGAAATTCAACGCTATAAAGGGCTGGGAGAAATGAACCCAGGGCAACTCTGGGAGACAACGATGGACCCAGAGTCGCGTACCCTCCTGCATGTGAAGATCGAAGACGCATACGAAGCCGACGAAGTCTTTTCCACACTCATGGGAGATGAAGTCGAACCACGACGTCGATTCATCGAAGAGAACGCCCTGGCTGCAAAGAATCTGGACATTTAGGACATAAGACGTAAAGCGTAAGACGCAGAAGAAAACAAAAATACGTAATCCACCAAGCATAAGGGAAGGCAAGGTGGTTACGTTTTATTCTTTACGTTTTACGAATCATTTTTCTCTATGGAATCACCATCGCCAAATCACAATTTAGTCGCTGTTAATATCGAACAGGAAATGCGGCAGTCCTACATGGACTACGCCATGAGCGTCATCATCGGGCGCGCGCTCCCTGATGTTCGTGACGGACTCAAGCCTGTGCACCGCCGCGTTCTCTACGCCATGTCGGAGCTCGGCAACGACTGGAACCGCGCGTACAAAAAATCAGCGCGTATTGTTGGTGATGTCATCGGTAAATACCATCCGCATGGCGACGTTGCAGTGTATGACACTATCGTCCGCATGGCACAGGACTTCTCCTTGCGTTATCCGCTTGTGGACGGCCAGGGGAACTTTGGCTCGATAGATGGTGATCCTCCAGCAGCCATGCGCTACACCGAAATTCGCATGACGCGCATCGCGAGTGAAATGCTCGCTGATATTGACCGTGATACCGTTGATTTTGCACCAAACTACGACGACTCAACCCAAGAGCCTCTTGTCCTTCCAGCCAAGATTCCCAACCTATTGATCAACGGTGCTTCGGGCATTGCCGTTGGTATGTCGACTAACATTCCTCCTCACAATCTTGGCGAAGTCACTGATGCGCTGATCGCATTGCTTGAGAATCCAGCGCTTACGAACACTGATCTGCGGCGTTATATTCCTGGTCCAGATTTTCCGACTGGCGCGTATATTTATGGCACCAGCGGAATTCGCGAAGCGTATGAGACCGGCAAAGGCATTGTGCAGATGCGTGCTCGGACGTCGATCGAGACCAACGAGCGTACTGGAAAGAACACGATCATCGTCAACGAAATTCCTTTTCAAGTGAATAAAGCGCG
The DNA here is from genome assembly GCA_016874775.1 of Deltaproteobacteria bacterium. NCBI lineage: Bacteria > Pseudomonadati > Myxococcota > Myxococcia > Deltaproteobacteria bacterium. The sequence goes on along the minus strand of VGTJ01000065.1, from coordinate 17,270 downwards.
GCTCATTGAGCGTATTGCTGATCTGGTTCATGAGAAGCGTATCGAGGGCATTTCTGACCTGCGTGATGAATCTGATCGTGAAGGAATGCGCATCGTCATTGAACTCAAGCGCGACGCTGTTCCTAAAGTCGTCGTGAACCAGTTGTATAAGATGACGCCGATGCAAGAATCTTTTGGTGTCATCCTACTTGCAATTGTCGATGGCCGCCCCAAGCTTCTTACCTTAAAAGATACGCTAATCCTGTTTCTTGCTCACCGCCGCGAGGTTGTGCGACGCCGAACCGCTTTTGATCTAAGGAAAGCGCAGGACCGGCTCCATATTCTCGACGGATTGCGTATCGCTCTCAACAATCTCGATGCAGTGTTGCAAGTTATTCGCCAGGGACAAAACCCAGCCTCTGTTCGTGAGAAGCTAATGACGCAATTCGCTCTGAGCGAAGTACAAGCGCAAGCAATTCTCGATATGCGCCTGCAACGGCTCACTCAACTTGAGCAAGGAAAGATCATTGAGGAGCACAACGAGACTGTCGCATTAATTAGTCGTCTACAAGAAGTGTTGGCCAGTGCCCAAGAAATCGATGCGATCATTAAAGAAGAGCTGAACGACATTAAAAATCGCTTTGCTGATGAGCGACGCACGCAAATCGTTTCCGAAACGACCGACCTTTCTGATGAAGATCTTATTGCCGAAGAAGACATGGTCGTGACCGTCTCGCACGAAGGCTACATCAAACGTAACCAGGTCACTCTGTACCGTTCGCAAAAGCGTGGTGGCAAAGGCGTTGTTGGTGCGAATACCAGAGAAGAAGATTTCGTCGAGCACCTTTTTGTTTCTTCTACGCACTCGTTTCTCTTAGTGTTTACCACTAAAGGTCGTGTGTACTGGGTAAAAGTACACGAAATTCCGCAAGCGAGTCGTACTGCGAGAGGAAAAGCACTGGTCAATTTATTGCCCCTGAAAGAAGGAGAACGGATCTCTGCCTTTCTGCCAGTGCGTGAGTTCAAAGAGGGAAATTTTCTCATCTTTGCCACGCGCAAGGGACTCGTGAAGAAGACCGAATTAATGGCCTACTCCAACCCGCGTCGCGACGGAATTATTGCACTGGCCTTAGAAGACGATGACGAAGTCATCGGCGTGCGACTCACCGACGGGCAGCAAGAGGTGCTGCTATCGACAAAGAGTGGTCAAGCGATTCGTTTTTCTGAAGAAGAAGTCCGACCAACTGGGCGTGGTACGTATGGTGTGAAAGGCATTACGATTGACGACAGTGATGCCGTCGTCTCTTTAGAAACGATTAACAAAGAAGCCACACTCTTGACAGTGTCTGCTCGCGGTTATGGAAAACGCAGTGACGTTGACGGATACCGGGTACAGTCGCGAGGTGGTAAAGGTGTCATTACCATGCGTACCACTGACAAGACCGGAGAGGTTGTCAGTGTTCGACAAGTAAAAGATGATGACCACCTTATGCTTGTGACCGACACTGGAAGAATCATCCGCCTGCGTATGGCAGAACTCCGTATCATAGGAAGGAACACCCAAGGGGTAAGGCTCCTCAACACTAGCCCAGATGAGAGAGTCGTGAGCCTTGCGCTTCTTGCAGAAAAAGAGGATGAAGTAGCAGCAGAAGAAGTTGTCGTCTCGGTGGACGACGAAATTACATCTACATCAGAGGAGGACGTATGAGTGTCCAAATTGGGCAAAAGGCCCCAGATTTCACGTTAAAGACCAATAAAATGGCCGATCTCAAGCTCAGTGATCTGCAAGGGAAAAAGAACGCGGTCCTACTATTCGTGCCGCTTGCGTTCACCCAGGTGTGCACCAAGGAATTTTGTTCAGTACGTGACAGTGTGAATTCCTTACAGAATGATGCAACACAGGTTGTTGGGATCAGTGTTGATAGTCCTTTTTCACTTGATGCATGGGCAGCCAAAGAAGGATACAACTTTCCCTTGTTGAGCGATTTCAATAAAACGGTCTCGGCAGCGTATGGATCCCTGTACGACAATCTGCTCGGCTTCAATGGTGTCTCTAAAAGATCTGCTTTCGTCATCGATAAGACAGGAACCGTCAGATACGCCTGGGTTAGCGAAGACGCGAGAAATATGCCTGACCTAGACCAGATTCGTTCTTGCTTACAACAGCTCAGCTAATCGGAATAGCCCTCAATGGAGAGACGTCATGTCGGAGCGTCGCTCCGAAAAATCCGCCATCTTTCCTCGTTATTGAGAAAGCCTCCCTGTTTTTCTCTCTTTCTTTGGTAAGGCAATCAAGGTCAGAACTGCCCATACCCCGAACACACATCCAAGAAGAGTCCACAATCCTCTCGGGTATCCATTGTTGTACGCAAAGAGACGGCACATGATACCGTCGAGCAGGTGAACGACAATGGCTGTGCCGAGTAACACAGAAAATGGGAGATCACAGGCGATAAAACGTAACCCAGTAAAGTATCCGAGAAAAATCTCCCAACTCACGTTTTCTCTTCCTCTCCGAGAATTGTCTGTTATACTAACGAAAAAGTCTTTCGTTCGTTTTATACAGGAACAATGAAAGAAGAACAGACCATTTTCGACAAGCTCTACGAAGCTGGTGAAGAAGGTGTCGCGCGTTTTGCCAAAGAGGCACTTTCTCATCCAGCCGTTTCTGGCTTTATGAAACAGGCTCTTCGTAATGCCTCATCAACAAAAGGTAAGATCGATAAGAGCATGGATACGTTGCTTGCACTGCTGAATCTTCCCTCAAAAGAGGATTACAATCGTTTGCTCACGAAAGTCGAGACTTTACAAGGTATCCTGGTGAACCTAAACATCAAGGTCGACCGTCTTCTCGCCGAGCAAGCAAAAAGCAAGAAAAGCGCGCCGCGAAAGAAAGTCGCTTCCCCGCCAAAACCCTAAACTCTCCGGGTGTGGTAAATTATTCCGTTTTCCTTCCGATTCATCTTAAGGATTGACCATTGGTGGGGATCTACATCACATGATATAGTAATTGGCGGCTGTTGGGCGGTGGATTGGTGTCTGGGGAATATTCAATTATGAAAAGAAACTTCTCATCTCGTGTGTGGTTGTGTGTTTTTGGATGTAGCCTTCTTCTCGTAGGTACCAGTTCCGCTGACACCTGGACCGAAGAGCAATTCTATCGCAAGACGATTATCGTCGCTCGCCCGTTTTCTCTCCCGCGAGGGCAAAGCGATATGCAAGCACAAACTATTGTTGGTTCTCCTCGTGAGTACACCGTGCAGAAAAAAGATACGTTGCTTGATATCGCTCGCTATTTTGACCTTGGATACAACGAATTAGTACAGGTGTATCCCGACATGGACCCCTGGCTTCCCCCAATGGGAGAAACGTTGGCGTTACCAACCTTCTGGACTCTTCCGAAGAGCAGCAATGAAGGGGTCGTGGTCAATATTCCCGAGATGCGGCTCTACTACTTTCCTCCACGAGAAAAAGGAGAAACGCAACGAACAGTTGTAACGTTGCCGGTAGGGTTGGGACGCGAAGACTGGCCTACGCCAATTGCAAAGTTCAAGATCAGCGGCAAAACACCAAACCCAACTTGGGTGATCCCAGAATCAATCAAAAAAGAGCGTATCGCTGAGAAAGGCTGGAGCGAGGATTTCATTCCGGGTGGCTCGCCTGATAACCCGATGGGGAAATATAAAATCCAATTGACCCTGCCCATGTATGCGATTCACGATACCAATAATCCGTGGGCGGTTGGTCGCCTCGTAACGCACGGCTGCATCCGTTTGTACCCAGAAGACATTCAGCAGTTCTTCAATGTCATCCGTATCGGTGTGCCAGGGGAGTTTGTCTATCAACCGGTGAAAATCGGTTTTCTCAATGGCAAAGTCTACGCTGAAGTACACGAAGATATTTACGGTCTCATTCCCGACCTCTGGCAAGAGGCACAAAAAGTTGCCCGCGAAAGCGGTTGGGACGATATGATCGACAAGAATCTTTTGCTTAAAGTCTTGCTCAAGAAAAACGGCGTGCCAACTGATGTTACCGTAGGTTCCCGTTTGGAGGAGCCAGAACAGCAGTACGAACAACCCCAAGAAGTGTATGAGCAGCAACAGCCAAAGAAACAAAACGAGCCTGAAGGAGGCTATGAGCAAGAAACTCCTCCACAAGATTTTGACAACACTGAAGCCAGAAATACCATTGGTGTAATGACAGCATCTGAGTAAGCCATGGAGCTAAAAGTCGAAACGACAAAAAAATATGAAGTTCTCGACATTACGCAAAAAGTTGTCGAGGCCGTGAAAGCTGCCAATGTCGAAGAAGGACTCTGTTGCGTATTCGTGCCACATGTCACAGCGGCAGTTGTGATTAACGAAAATGACGACATGCAGATTGGGCTCGATCTGCTTGATGCCTTAGATAAACTTGTTCCAGAAGGCGGCTGGCGTCACGACCAGGTCGACAGTAACGGTGCTGCACACCTTAAAGCCTCTATTCTTGGCCCGAGTGAAATGATCCCTGTCCAAAAGGGCAGATTGACGCTTGGAACCTGGCAGGCAGTGTTGTTTGTTGAGCTTGACGGACCACGAGAGCGCAAGGTAATTGTAACGGTCAAGTGACTTGAAAAGATCCGAGAGCGGTTTCTTTTAACGAAAGAGCGTGCCTCATGCACGTTAGTCAGCAACAGTGGGACCGTCACTTCGTTCAGGGTGACAGCTCCGTGGCCAACTGCATGTACCTCGTTTATGAGGTTGCCTCTTCCTCACCCTCTACCTCTGGAAACCTCCTCCTATGCAACCGATCAAAGAATGGCCTGAATCAGACCGCCCGCGTGAAAAACTTCTTGAACACGGACCTGAATCGTTATCTCCTGCTGAGTTGCTGGCAATTATTTTGCGCACCGGTGAAGCCAGCACTGGCCAAAGTGCCCTTGATCATGGCCGCGCGCTCATGACGCTCTGCGAAAATTCCTTCCGTACGTTGGCCGATGCCAGCACCCAGGAACTCTGTACGATCAAAGGAATTGGTCCAGCAAAGGCGGCACAAGTCAAAGCCGCACTAGAAATTGCCAGACGGTTTGCGCAGGAAGAGGTTAAACGTGGTGATCAGTTTCGTTCCAGCACCGATATTTTTAACCACTATCATGAACAACTTGGCAGTTTGAAAAAAGAAGAGTTCCACGTTCTTCTGCTTGATGCCAAAAATAGGAAGATCAAAGACGTACGTGTCTCTGAAGGATCTCTTACCTCATCGCTTGTTCATCCTCGCGAGGTCTTTAACCCAGTGATCCGTGAATCGGCTGCAGCAGTGGTCTTGATACATAACCATCCCAGTGGTGATCCGACCCCGAGTCAGGAGGATTTGCATATCACGCGTCGGCTTCGTGACGTGGGGGACATCATGGGAGTTCGCGTGCTTGACCATCTCATCATTGGGAGAGGCCGATACGTCAGTTTCGTTGATGATGGGTATTGGGAGAAGTAGAAGAGGAAAGTATGCCCTTAAACCGAGCGCTTGTCGGCAAAAGCTATGCACCGCAAGACTACGGCGTGACTGCCGAGGCCATCCTCAACTATGCTCACGCGTACAACGAAGACAATCCCTGGTTCCTTGCCGTGGAACGACCTGGAGGGATTATTGCTCCCCCTATGTTTGGTGTGGTCGCTGGTTGGCTCTCGATCGTCAATGTGGTGACAGACAGTGACCTCAACGTTGATGTGCTGCGTTTGTTGCACAGCGAACAGGACATGCAATTTGTACGCCCGATGATACCTGGCGACATTATTACCAGTACAGCAACGGTTGCGGCAATCGAAGAAGAAGCTGCGGGAGAATCTCTGGCGATCGATGTTCACTGTGCCAATCAACGGACGGAGCTGGTGCAGACAATACGTTTCACCGCGTTGATTCGTGGACGAGGAAGTCGCGATAAAAAACGCCCACTCGCCACAGAAACCACATCGTTGGGTGAGCCCTTATTTCGTGTTCGTCAGAAAATCGATGATGATCAGACGTACCGCTACGCCAAAGCGTCAGGTGACTACAATCCTATTCATGTTGATGAGAACGTCGCAAAACTTGCTGGTCTGCCTGGAATAATTGTCCACGGACTGTGTACGATGGCGTTCGCCTCGAAAGTCATGATCGACCGTGTATGCGGTAGTGACCCTCGGCGTTTGCGTCGCTTACGAGTACGATTCTCTCGCCCGGTACTTCCCGGTCAAGAGATCACCACCGCAGCATGGCCTCAGCCAGACCGCGATGGCGTGAAAGTCTATGCCTATGAAACGTACAACCCGGATGGGAAAGATGTTATCCGTGATGGGATTGCAGAAGTGAGTGCTGGCTAAATCGGATCACGCGAGCTTGGTGTACTTCGGGTTGTCACCGGAGAGACCGTAGCGTGCGCCGTGCGCACGGGAGTTCAAGCAGGCGAGCGTAGCGTGCGCACAGCACACGCTACCCCAACTGTACGAATGTTCGGTGGTTCGATTTAGAACGGGACATCATCGTCTGGGGGCATAGGAGCTCCGCCGAATTCATCAAAGCCTTCGACGCCCCCTCCCGCTGCGGCGCCCCGTCCGCCGCCGCCTCCCCCGCCTCCAAGAAATTGAATGCGCTGCGCCACAATCTCGGTAACGTACCGCTTATTGCCATCTTTATCGTCGTAACTGCGTGAACGGATTGCCCCTTCGATGTACGCTTGTCTTCCCTTGGAAAGATATTGACCGCAAAGTTCAGCTTGCTTCCCCCACACGACAATGTTGTGCCACTCCGTCCGCTCTTGTCGGGTGCTCTCTTGATCCGTCCAGCTATCTTTGGTCGCTAAAGGAAACTTCGCTACTGCACGCCCACTTGGGGTGAAGCGAACTTCTGGATCTTTACCGAGATTGCCAACAAGGATGACTTTATTGACCGAGGCCATAGTGGGTTCCTCCTGTCGCGCACCCTAACAAGCTCGGTTTTTGAAGTCAATTAGAAGAGCGGCCAGAGATAAAAGGAGGACGGGAAACGATGGAGAGACGTAGCATGTCGCGTCTCTACGGATTATACTCCCGGACAAACCTAACATGGGGGCGGAAGTGAAAGTGTATCGTTGTTTCTCTCTTTGGCTGTCTTTCTCTCTCTGTCTCATCTTTTCACACCCAGTCACTGCGGCTGAAAACCAGGACCGAGAAAAATACGGTCCGTTTGTGGCCACAGGCCGTCAGGGGATGGTGGTCACTGCCGGTGAACAGGCCAGTGAGGCCGGACTCGCCATGCTTCGGCAAGGAGGCACGGCGGTTGACGCTGCTGTTGCCGCCTCGTTTGCGATTAGCGTGCTTCGACCTCAGTCGACTGGCATTGGTGGCGGCGGCTTTTTTCTCCTCTACCTTGCCAAGAAAAAGGAAACGATCGCCATCGATTTTCGCGAACGGGCCCCGCTGGTGGCGACGCATGACATGTTCATTCGTGACGGCAAAGCGGTTCCCGAGCTGAGCCGTAATGGGCCACTAGCGGTCGCGGTCCCCGGCCTCATCGCGGGCTTGGTCGACATCCAAAAAAAGTACGGCACGATGCCACTCGCAAAAGTGATGGCGCCAGCCATTCGCTTGGCTGACGAGGGATTTCCAGTCTATCCCCAACTCGCTGGTGCTATTCAGTATAGAGTCAAACTGCTCGGCGATTCTCCAGCCACGCGCGCAATCTATTTTCGCGATGATCGTCCACTGACAGAAGGTGAACTGCTGGTGCAGAAGGACCTTGCAAAAACTCTTCGTACCATTGCACGAAAGGGCAAGAAGGGCTTCTATACAGGTGCGGTCGCAAAAGCGATTGTTGCGGAAATGGAAGCACGTGGCGGTTTAATTACTCAAAAGGATTTAGACCAATATCGGGTGATCTATCGGACACCTGTGACAAGTACCTTCCATAACGCACAGGTTCACGCCATGCCACCACCAAGCTCCGGTGGCGTTCTCATTACGCAGATGCTCAACGTGCTCGCGGGATTTCCCTTGCAGGAGATAGGCTTTCATACGCCAAAAGGGATTCATCTGCAGACCGAAGCGTTGCGTCTCGCGTTTCGCGATCGGGCACAGTACCTCGGCGATCCAGACTTCGTTGATGTCCCTGTCACTATGCTTTCCTCCGAAAAGTACGCCACTGAACAGCGAGCGAAAATCGACCTCGCGAAAGCCACGCCGAGTAACGCTATCCCAGCCACGCCTGCCGGAAAGATCGAATCGACAAGCACCACCCACCTTTCTGTCATCGATACGCATGGCAATGCCGTCGCTACAACACAGACGGTGAACCTCTATTTCGGCAGCGGGGTGATGGTCCCAGGTACTGGCATTATGTTGAACAACGAAATGGACGACTTCAGCGCCCAACCGATGAATCCCAACGCGTTTGGGCTCGTCGGTGTCACCGACGCGAATACGATCGCACCACGCAAGACGCCACTCAGCAGCATGAGTCCAACTATTGTGACGAAGCACGGTAAAGTCATTTTGATCACTGGCAGTCCGGGTGGCTCGCGTATTATCAGCTCGACCCGGCAAGTGCTGCTGAATACGCTTGTGTACGATATGTCACTCCCAGAGGCGATGTTCGCTCCGCGCATTCACCACCAATGGTTTCCCGATGAACTGCAAATTGAGGTGCAAAAAGGAAGCGAGGCTGAGGGACTTGTCGCAGCGCTCAAGCAAATGGGGCATACCGTGAAACCGGTCGAGACCAGCAACGATGGTCGCCACATGTTTGGCAATGTCCAGGCGATTCACGTTGATCCCGAATCTGGAGTGATTACTGGGGTGTCTGACCCGCGTGGCGAGGGAAGACCAAGAGGGTTCTAACTCATAAAGAAGAATGGAGTGACGTATGGTCAACGCTGACTACTACCAGATTGAAGAACTGTTGAGCGAAGAAGAGCGCATGGTGCGCGATGTTGCGCGTCGTTTCGTCGATGAAGAATTTCTCCCACGCGTGCAGAGGAGCTTTCGTGAGGGAAGTTTTCCGATGGAACTGGTGCCGCGCCTCGGTCAACTTGGCTTCTTGGGGATCACCCTTCCTACTCAGTATGGTTGTGCCGGCATGAACAGCGTTGCCTACGGACTTGTGAGCCAAGAACTCGAACGTGGCGATAGTGGTTTGCGTTCGTTCGCCAGTGTCCAGTCCTCGTTGGTGATGTATCCTATTTATACCTTTGGGTCCGAAGCTCAGAAAAGCTTCTGGCTCCCAAGGATGGCGCGGGCTGAGGCGATTGGCTGTTTTGGTTTGACCGAGCCGGATTTCGGTTCCAATCCTGGTGGCATGATCACGCGAGCAAAACGTGAAAAAGGCGGCTTTGTCCTCAACGGTACGAAACGCTGGATTACTAATGGTTCGGTCTCTGATGTTGCGGTCGTGTGGGCCAAACTCAAAGAGAATGGCAAAGACACGATTCGCGGTTTCTTAGTAGAAAAGGAACGCAAAGGTTTCACACGCCAGGATATCGAGGGGAAGTTTAGCATGCGCGCCTCGATCACCTCTGAGCTGATCTTTGAGGACTGCTGGATTCCAGAAGAGAATATACTGCCCGGTTCAGGCGGACTTAAGTCGCCACTCATGTGTCTGACGCAAGCACGCTATGGCATTTCCTGGGGCGCGATTGGGGCAGCGATTGCCTGTTACGAGAGTGCGGTGGATTACGCGAAAAATCGGGTTATGTTCTCAAAGCCCATTGGTGGCTATCAACTGGTTCAAGCGAAACTGGTGTGGATGATTACTGAGATTACCAAAGCGCAATTGCTTTCGCTCCGTTTAGGCCGATTGAAGGACTCCAGCAAAATGCGTCCCGAACACGTCAGTATGGCCAAGATGAACAACGTATCGATGGCTTTGCACATCTCTCGCCTAGCGCGCGACATTCTTGGCGCTAACGGTATCACTGATGACTATCCGATCATTCGTCACATGTTGAACCTGGAAACGGTGAATACCTACGAAGGAACGGAGGATATTCATCGCCTGACCATTGGGCGTGACATAACGGGACTGAATGCGTTTGAGTGAGAGCGTGTACGACACCGAACCGTTTGACCTCACTATTGGTGCTCAACAGCTCACACTCCTCCGTGTCAAAGATCTTGAACGCTGGGTCGATCGCGACGCGCTCTTACGCGACGAAACCGAGGAGCCGCCTTACTGGGCACATCTGTGGACCGGCGCGCTGACGTTGGCTCGTTATGTTGAAGCACTGGTCGATTGTCGTGGTTTGCGTGTCCTGGACCTTGGTTGCGGCCTTGGCGTGACCGGAGTCATTGCGTCCCTGAAAGGGGGGCGTGTGACATTTGCTGATAAAGAACCTGCCGCCATTGCGTTTGCCACGATGAACGCTCAGATGAACAACTGCCCGCTGTTTGAAGCTCGAACAGTCGACTTCACGTGTGATTCCTTTGGCGTTCAGTTTGCCCTTATTCTTGGCGCAGAAATCCTCTATGATCGGCCGACGTTTCCAGCGCTCGTTGCCTTTCTTCAATCTCATCTTCCCTCGCACGGGAGGGCTATTTTTTCCGACGCACGCCGTACCAATACTGATGAGTTTTATCGTCAGCTCGACAGCGCGGGATTACAGTGGACGCGAGAAGAGAGACAAGAACGAGAGGACAAGTTGCCACTCAACGTTGGCATCGTTACGATTCGTAAGCCAGCAGCCGAACAAAATATCGGATAGGAAACAATGGTTACCAATCGTACTATCGACAAAGTCATGAGCACCCTTCGTCAGGAGTCTGCCACATGGAATGCACCTGTTGTGACACAGATGGCAACGCTTTCGCGTGACCCGTATCAGGTGCTCATCGCGTGTTTACTGAGTTTACGTACGAAAGATGAGACCACTGGTCCTGCGGCACGACGGTTGTTTGCCTTAGCAGACACCCCGCAAAAGATGCTGACGTTAACCAAGGCCCAAATTGAAAAGGCAATCTATCCTGTAGGATTCTATAAGACCAAATCACAGACTGTGCTCGATATCTCGCAAGAGTTGGTCGATCACTATGGCGGCCGTGTTCCTGATGAAATTGACGAACTGTTGACCTTCAAAGGCGTCGGTCGCAAAACCGCGAACCTCGTCGTGACCCTTGGGTATCAAAAGCCGGGCATTTGTGTCGACACACACGTGCACCGCATCACCAACCGCTGGGGCTATGTTGAAACTGAAAACCCTGAAGAGACGGAAATGGCCTTGCGAGACAAGCTGCCGGGCAAATATTGGATCGAAATTAACGATCTCCTGGTCGCAATGGGACAAACAATCTGTCATCCCACTTCACCGAAGTGCAGTCTGTGTCCTATCGAGAAGTATTGTGACAAGATCGAGGTCATCCGGAGCCGGTAGCGCTATAGGCTTCCTCTTTCTTGTCCTTTGTGGAAGCGTCTGTAGAATCCTTCTGCCCAATCTGCCGCCATAACATCAACATCAACACGACCGCTGGGATCACCGCCAGTGTCGCAATGACAAAATAGGTGCCGTAGCTGGTGGCTTCGACGATACCACCAGCGAAAATGCCGAGGACTTTGCCAGGCAAGTTCACCAGCGAACTTAACAGCGCGTATTGTGTGGCGGTGTGTTGTTTATTCACCAGGGATGACAAGAATGCCACTGCCGCAGTACCCAGAAATCCGAGTGCGAAATTTTCTATGGAAATAACGCTGGTGAGCACCAGCACGTTCCCAGGGTGGGCGATCAACCAGAAATACGTCAGGTTGCACAGCGCGTTCAGGAACACAGACCAAAACAGTGGGCCACGCACTCCCCAACGCGCTATTGCGATGCCGCCCGCAAAGACACCAGCAATGCCAACCCACACTCCATAGAGTTTTGTGATAGTGCCGATCTGCGTTTTGGTAAAGCCCATGTCCAGATAGAACGGACTCATGATCCCGCCGACCAACGCTTGCTCAGGAACTTTGAAGAGCAAGATGAAGAGCAAGAGTAAGCTCGCAGTTTGCCAACCGTAGCGAGAGAAAAAATCAGTGAACGGCTCGATGACACTGGCTTGCATTGTTTGCCGCCACGTGGTTGATACTTTACGAACGTATGCCGGCTCTCGTGCCCGTAAATTCGCCACGATCGGGAGCAGCATCAGCACCGCCATGAGCTGATAGACGGCACTCCAGGAAATATGATCTGCTAACAGCAGCGCCACCATACCGGTAATGACCAACGCGATCCGGTATCCGAGCGAGTACACCGCTGTGAGTGCCCCCTGATCTTCAACCGGTGCGATCTCGATACGGTAGGCATCAACCGCAATATCCTGCGTTGCTCCCGCAAACGCGAGTAGGAGGGTGAAGGCCACGAACAAGCCAAGATACGTTGGGGTGATCCACGCCATTGCGACAAGGCCGATGACGACACCGATTTGTGCCAACAACAACCAACTGCGGCGACGACCGAGTTTGGCCAGCACCGGCACTTGCATATTGTCGAGTAACGGCGCCCACAGAAACTTCAGTGCATAGGTCATCCCGGCGCTCGCGATCCAGGTGATTTCCTTGAGCGCGATTCCATGTTCCTTCAGCCAATACGCTAAGGTTCCTGCAACCAACAAAAACGGCAAGCCGGACGCGAATCCGAAGTAAAACATGGTCCATGCTGCAGGCTGACTAAACGATTTCCAGACTGAGGGTTTCGCAGGCTTTTGTTTCTTGGCATCAACAGTTTCTGGCATTCGGCATTATCCCCAGGAAATAGCGCATGAGCGAAAGATTTCATCTTGGGACGACTTACGCAATCTCCCACATACGCAGAGGTTGCAGGAGAGTTCGTAACACTTAGTTATCTTCTTCAAGGTCCTGCACGTACCCTCCTCGGACGCGTTTACGCCCAGGCCGTTTTCGTGGATCGCTTTCCTCTCGCTCAGGAGCAGGCACATACGCTCGTTGTTGTCGTCGAGGCCTTTCGGCTGGTTCCTCTTCCGCAGTATATGGCTGTATGCGAGGGCGTTCCTGTGGACGGTGGGTATTGATTGGGCTTCGCGATCCGCGTTGCGTCTTGAGGAAGATCTGCGTGAAGAAGAATGTCGAGCCGCCGCGTGCGATTCCTATGCCGGTAGTATCGAAGTTTCCCTCGATATTCTCTCGATGGTGCGGGCTGTTTAACCAGCCGGTGACTGCGGCTTTCGCGGTCGATGCGGCACTATGGTTGTTCCCACCGACATTCTCGCCAAACTCAACGTACGGAATAATGCGCAGTAACATCTGTCCACGTTCGTCTGCACCTGCGTGCCCGTGCCCAACGATTCCCTTCGCTATGTTTTGACTGTGTTGGCGAGCAACAACGGCAACCTCTTCGTTGTACGTGAAAGGAGCTAAACCCATTGCTGTCCGATGAGCGTTTACCAGATCGTGGACTTGATGCTCACGTGTGACACTGTCATCAGCATGAGAGGGAGGAATCCTAACTGTGAGCACAATACAGAGAAGAAAGAAAACGTGAAAGCGAAGGAATGAAGAGGGCATAGCGGTTTCCTCCTGAAAATGTGCAAAACGTGGACAGCAAAAAATGGATGACGCGAAATCCTATCTCCTGGTTTATAGGTATTACCGGGAAAGAATACCACTGTTTCATGGGAATAGTGCTTGGCTTCATAGAAGTGCAAATGGAAGGCAGAGATGTCTGGTGCGACAGAGCCTATGGAAAATGAGGGCCGGCCTTTCTTCAAAAGGAGTAGAGAAATCCTCTGCTGTAGTTATGGAGATATGCTGTTGCTGTCGTTCGTTGAGCTTTCTACAACAAACAAGCGAGAAACATAAGATTTTCTGACGTATAGGCTTCATGGCACGATAAGAGCAAAGGTAGGAACGGATGGAACGTAGACACACCTCAACTCCTTCTTCGGGCTTCACCATCCTTGTGGTCGATGATCAAGAAGAGATCCGTATCTCTACGAAGTACCTTTTGGAACGGGAAGGACACTCTGTCATCACTGCCGATAGTGGGAGCGAAGCGTTATCCCTGTTCCGATCCGGCATGGTTCATCTGGTGCTGGGAGATTACCTGATGCCACAGATGAACGGGGAGCAGCTTATTCAAGAAATCCGTAAACTCGACGAGGATGTGAAGATTGTCTTGCAAACGGGGTATTCAGGAGAACATCCCCCTCGCGACATGCTCAAAGCGTTAGCGATCCAAGGGTATCACGACAAAAGTGAAGGACCAGACCGATTATTGCTGTGGGTTGATGTTGCGCTCAAAGCTTCGGTGCAATTGAAAAAAGTCCGTGCTGCGGAACACGCTGGGGAGAACACGAAACTGTTCTGCAACACTGGCGAACCATGCTCGCGTTGCACACGACCGACATCGAGTCGTCACGGTTATCCCACCTGGCGAACGTTGCCCGCGACTGGGACGGAAATTTCTCCGGCTATGAGAGCCGCTTACTGACTGCAGGAGCAGGCTTGGTCTCGAAGGGCGTTGCTCAGGTTAACGGTGCCAAAGAAATTCTCTTTTTCTCTATGCACAAGCATTGGAGCCTTGAGAGCAAGTTGTAACGCAGCTTGCTCTCTTCAAAATCTCCCCGATTCTACAGAACATGAAGTGATGTTACGAATGTTGTCTCAGACAGTGAGGTTTTCCTCAACACGAGAAACTGGGGCCGGATCTTGCGCCGGAGCCCCCTGCAGCCATGGCTCAATCGCGGCGCGGAGTTCGTCCCGTGTGAAAGGTTTGATAAGGTATTCGTCCATGCCAACTCCCAAAAACTGAGAACGGGTGCGTTCCCCGACGCGAGCGGTCAACGCAATGATCGGGGTATGGGTGCTTTGTTGGCGGTCATACGCCCGAATATAGGCGGTTGCGGTGACCCCATCCATCTCTGGTAACTGATAATCCATGAGAACAACCGCATAGGGATGACTGGCGACCGCATCCAATGCTTGTTGCCCGCTAGCGACTATATCAACCTCTTTATAGCCCAAGCTGTTGAGGAGTCGTGTCGCGATCATTTGGCCGGTTTCATTGTCTTCAACGACCAGGATACGGCTGCGTTGACTGTTCACGGGGAGTGATGGCCACTCCTGACCAATGACAGAATCTGGTTCGGGCTGCGGCTTTCGTGTCGTCCATTTCTTAAGGATCACTTCAAGGGTGTCCTGTTGAAGGGGTTTACTCAAGAAATCATCCATTCCCGCTTGCAAGCAGCGTTCACGATTCGTGTCTGTGGGATTGGCGGTGAGAGCAATGATGGGCACGTGGACCCCACTCTCGCCTTCGCGTTGGCGGATCTGCATGGTTGCAGTGAATCCGTTCATGACCGGCATTTGACAATCCATTAATGCCGCGGCGTACGTCTTTGTCGCCAGTGCTTCCAGTGCCTCTTGACCGTTGTTGGCCACGTCTGCGGAGTACCCCAGGTGTTTCAAGAAACGGACGGCGACGGATTGGTTGTCGATATTGTCATCGACGACGAGCACCAGAGGTCTCTGCTCTGCTTCTGCGAGCGTATGTCGGGTGACGAGAGGAAGTGGTTCTTCAGACGCCATCATGGCTGGGGCAAGGACCGTACCTAAACATTTCAACAGTTGTGATCGGCGCAATGGCTTTGTGAGATAGGCTTGTATGCCGACTTCGTGAGCTTGGGCACCATCTCCCCGTTGACCAACCGTGGGAATCATCACAAGGCGGAGGTCATTGAATATCTTACGTGCGCGCACCGCCTGGGCGAATGCAAAGCCATCAATGTCTGGGACACTCTGATCGATAATGGCTGCCGCGAATGGTTCCTGTTTCTCGACTGGAGTATTCAGGAGTGTCAAAGCTTGGGCTGCGGTCGTTGCGGTTTCTGTGGTAATGCCCCACGAGGCAAGATGAGAGGCGAGAGTGGCACTGGTGGTTGGGTTCGCTTCAACCACTAGTACGTGAGCCCCATACACCGCTCCCAAATCTGGTACTTGGGTGACTGGTTTTGCCGGACGCTTCTCGAACCGAGCGGTGAACCAGAACATGCTCCCTTTACCCAATTCACTATCGACGCCGATCTCGCCGCCCATCAGTTCGGCCAATTGTTTGCTGATGGCGAGGCCTAAGCCGGTCCCTCCGTATTTCCGACTCAGAGAGGCGTCTACTTGCGTGAAAGACTGAAAAAGGCAGTCGATCTGGTCCGCCGCGATGCCGATCCCGGTATCACTGACCGCGAAATGGAGTAACGCCCAACTGTCTGTGTCTTCAACGACCGATACGCGTATGACCACTTCGCCGTTCTCAGTAAACTTCACTGCGTTCCCAATCAGGTTCGTGAGGATCTGTCGTAACCGCCCTGGATCGCCGCCTAACATTGAGGGAACATCATGGCTAATAATGATGGCGATATCGATGTTTTTGTCGGTGCATTCCTTGGTAAAGATCTCGCTGACACTGTCGAGTGTCGTGTGCACATCAAAATCCAATACCTCCAACGTGAGTTTCCGCGCCTCGATCTTGGAGAGATCAAGGGTTTGGTTCACGATGTTGAGCAGCGAATGGGCATTGGTTTTGATTCTCTGTGAGAAATCACTTTGCTCTTCGGTAAGAGGCGTCAGTGAGAGCAGATCCGCCATCCCGATAATCCCGTTCAGTGGCGTACGGATTTCATGGCTCATCGTAGCGAGAGCCTCTGCTTTGGCTTGAGTTATGGCTTCCGCTTCCTCTTTCGCGCGTCGGAGTGCATCCTCTGTCCGTTTGCGCTTACTGATGTCACTGAAAGTCATTAAGGAGGAAGGAGCACCTTCCCAGACTGTTGCGCTGACGCGGATCTCGGCAATGATGAGTTCCGCTGCCGTACCGAGCACCGACACCTCTCCTGCTTCATTGACGATCACAGGAAAATCCAGTTTCGTATTCAGGAGTGTCTGGGCTGGCCGTTGTAACATGATCTCAGCGGTGGAATTGACGAATTGGATGAGGTTGTCTCGATCCACCACGACTATACCATCGGGGTGACTTTGCAGCAGCGCGCGATAGTTTGCCTCTGAATCCCTCAGTTGGTGGTTTAAGCGTTGGATCGATTGACGAGATTGTTCCTCAAGAAGGTATGCGTGTTGAAGCTCCTGGTTCTTATGCACCGCGTTGGCAAACGTGGAAAGCAGCAAATCGACCATCTGGGCGGGCGTGGAGGTCAGCGTATACGATGTGTTGTCAAACACCACCTGTACGGTGGTTGGCGGAGTTAGGCATGGGCAAGAATTAAGTTACCGATTAAGAGCGAGGAAGAAGCGTATAGTTCCAATCGCCATGAAACTTACCGGGTTTGATATTGAGCGCTTGAAACTCATCGTCGGAGACCTGTAGGCCTTTG
>VGTJ01000064.1 GCA_016874775.1 Deltaproteobacteria bacterium | reverse complement strand
TCAACGCACCCTTCGCCACCTCAAACGGACCGCCGCCCGGTTGGGGTTCACGCTCCTCCCCCAGCCCGTCTCGGCCTGAGAGTGTGTTTCTGAGCAGCGAAGCGAAGAATCTTGGGGAGCGATCCTTGGTTTCACTCAGAGTGACAATTCTACTGTATCAATCTGCTTTGCCTTGATGTAGCCTCTCCAGCAGCCCTTCACTCATCACCAGCTATTTCCTACCACGCCACGTTCTTTTCCTTTAATGCGAGGATCTCCTCTACCGTGTAGCCACACAGCTGTTGGAGAATTTCGTCAGTATGTTGGCCAAACTGCGGTGCTGCGTGGGTTGCTGGCACTGCGCTTTTCTCCAGGGCAAAAGGAAACGCCACGGTTTTGAGGCCTGAGTCGAGTTCCACCATGTAGCGATTGGCCATCACCTGCTCGTCGTCTGCCAGATCGCTTGTCTGGTTTACCACAGAGAACCAAAACTCCTTCTCGCGAAAGAGCCGTTCCCAGTGCGCACGTGGTTGCGTAGCAAACGCCTTGTCGAGGATAGTGATCAATTCTCCACGGTGAGCTGCGCGCTGCTTGTCCTTGGCGAACCGAGGGTCATCCTCTAATTCGGGTAACCCTAAGACCCCGCAGAAGTCATGCCAGAAGCGTTGCGCGACAGCCATACCACAGGCAATCCATTTGCCGTCAGCGCAGCGATACACATTCATCAGCGGGTTGGCGACGGTATTGCGGTCGAATGGTGCGAAATCCGCTCCCATATTGGCAAACTGCGCGACGTTGTAATACTGGAGCCACATCATAGCGCTGAGTTGTGATGACCACACTGCCTGTGACATCCCGACACGTTCCCGCCCGAGCAAAGCTGCGAGCACGCCGAAGCCCAGCATGGTGCCGGACAAAATGTCACTTAACGCTCCCGGAGGATAGGTTGGTGCACCGTCGGCCGTCGGCATGCTGAACATGAAGCCAGACCGCGCCATACCAACTGTATCCTGACAAGGATCCTCGGCATGGGGACCCTGCGGTCCGAAGCCCGTCGCATGGGCGTAAATAAGCTCTGGCTTGATCGCCAGCAGCGTCTCACGGTCGACACGAAATTCGCGCAGTGTAGCCGGATGGAGATTCGTGACCATGACATCAGCGTGTTCCACTAAGCGATAGAACACTTGCTGTCCTTCCGGCTGACGTAAGTCGATAGCGACGGCCTTTTTATTACGATTGGCAATCTCGAACATCAGACTCCGCCCATCTGGAAACTTCTGTGGCCCGCCAAACATCGATACTGCTCCCCGTGAGAAATCACCTTGCCCGGGTTTCTCTATTTTGATGACCTCCGCGCCCAGGTCGGCCAGCATCATCGACGCCAGCGGCCCTTGTACCCAGATGGTTAGATCGAGGACGCGAATTCCTTCCAGCGGCATACGCACTGTTTGTTCCATATTCTCCTCCTTTAGCCGATGACCGTTGACGACCCCCGGCTCGGTCACATGAAGTCTGGCGCGTACTATTTGACCTCTTTGGGTTCATCCTCAGCTGCGTCTTTATCATTCTCCTCAGCGTTCTCAGAGGCGGCAAGTTCTTCCAAGGATGCGAGATATTCGTGCAGTGCTAGAGCGCGGCTACGGATCAATTGCATGCGCTGATCCGCTCGCAGCGGCGCATGGGCGGGATGGTCCTCGCCAGCATACAGTGCATCAATGAAGCGCAATTCACTATCACGGTACTGTGCCCATTGCGCTTGCGCGGTCTTCAGCGTCTCTTTTTTGTCGTTATCAAGCTTGCCCAGCAGCTCATTGTAGAGCTTTGTCACTTCCGCATCCCACTGCCTGTGACCCTGGCTAAAACAGGCAACGATCGCGTTTGGAGCAGAGTCCTTGTCGATACACGCCCCAACCGACTTATCGATAGGGTCCTCTTCCACCGACATCTCGTCTTGAGCCCTGGCGGGAACGCACAGTGATAGGATCAGCATAATCGCAATGAGGTAAAGACTCATGAAACACCTTTCTTGTCCAGGGAAAGTATTGTATCTGGTCTGTAGTATGGGTCGGCAGTGATTATGTAAAGTCCAGCGGGCTGATCACTGGTTGACCGTGATGAAAATTGTCAGCAACGCCTACCTCACTGAGGTGAGGCCGGAAAAGGATGTCCCATGCCAGGATTGAGAACTATAGAGGGTTCCCCCAGCGCGCTCGCAGATAATGGAGCACGCTTCGATAACAGCTATGCACGTCTGCCGGAGCGTTTTTATGCGCGACTTGCACCCACGCCAGTGCGGAGCCCGCGTCTGCTGAAATTCAACCATGCGCTGGCAACAGACCTAGGGTTACCGGCAGAGCATTGGACGGGAGAGATAGGGACGGCCACGGCAGCGGGCAATCATGTGCCGGACTGGGCTGAGCCCTTGGCGATGGCGTATGCGGGGCATCAGTTCGGGAACTTTGTTCCGCAACTTGGCGATGGGCGGGCAATCCTGTTGGGCGAAGTTATCGGTGTGGATGGCCAGCGCCATGATCTGCACCTTAAAGGTGCAGGGCCGACGCCATTTTCGCGCCGTGGCGATGGGCGTGCAGCACTTGGGCCTATGCTGCGTGAATACATCATTAGTGAAGCGATGCACGCGCTAGGGATTCCCACGACGCGCTCGCTTGCGATCGTCACCACTGGTGATCCGGTGTTTCGCGAAACCCCGTTACCCGGCGCAGTGCTCACGAGAGTTGCGGCCAGTCACATCCGGGTCGGGACCTTCGAGTATTTCGCTGCCCAAGGTGATACAGAGGCAGTTCGCATGCTTGCCGATTATGCGATAGCGCGACATTATCCGCAGTTACCATCCACCGCGAATCCCTACCTCGCCTTGCTTGCCACAGTGAGTGAAGCGCAAGCCGCGTTGGTTGCGCGTTGGATGCATGTGGGTTTCATTCATGGTGTCATGAATACCGACAATATGACCATTTCTGGCGAGACGATTGATTACGGTCCGTGCGCGTTTATGGATGCGTACGACCCGGCGACGGTTTTCAGCTCGATCGACCATCATGGTCGCTATGCCTTCGGTAATCAGCCGCGGATTGCCTACTGGAATCTCGCCCGCTTTGCCGAAACCCTGTTGCCCTTGTTTGACGACCAACAAAGCAAGGCGATTGCACTGGCAGAGGAGACAGTCAACCAGTTTCCGGGCCATTTCCAACGCTACTGGCAAGACGGGATGCGTCGCAAGCTCGGTTTGGCGACCGAAGAGCCTGAGGATGCAGGACTGATTGAAGCGCTGTTGACACTGATGAAAGAGCATACGGCTGACTACACCAACACCTTTCGCTCCCTTTGCGATGTCGCCGAAGGGAGCACTGCCCCAGCTGGATACGAAGATTGGGTCACGCGGTGGCAGGCACGGTTGGATAGAGAGGCTGGTTCACGGCAAGATGCCGCCACCCTGATGCGAGAGAACAATCCTGCTGTGATCCCCCGCAACCATCGAGTCGAACAGGCACTGCAGGCTGCTGTCATACGTGGCGACGTGACGCCATTGGAAACCTTACTGGGAGTGCTCGCGCGCCCGTTTGACTTACGACCGGAATTTGTTGAATACCGCACCCCACCAAATCCTAACGAGCGAGTGTGGCAAACCTTTTGCGGTACGTAGCGCTGCCTCTCGCAAGTTCTTTGGTAACGGTGTTGCTGGGCAGGCCCCATACGCACCGGAATCAAAGCTGGCAAGCGCCTCGTGCACAGCGCACGTGACCCCAACTGTACGCATGTTCCGTAGTCCGATTTCGGCCAGCGCTTGCCACGCTCGTATCAAGAGTGCTAGGAGGTGAGCCAAAACAAGTGGTTCCAGCATTAAGCCAACGTGATCATGGACGCCGGCTTGGGCGACGCTGCGGTGACGCTGATGGTTCAGGACCACAAAGAAGCGCGGCAAGCGATGCAGGAAAGGCGGAGACCCAACTTTGTCCGTCATCGTACTGACGCTGCATAGACACGCACGCACCAGACGCACGCGACGACGAAAAAGAGGAGGGATGAATGGCACAGAGTGATATCGATGCAACAACTCCGACATACCTGCGCAACAAATACGCGATTGTTGGGGTAGGGGAGACGACCTATCGACGCGGGTCGCAAGAATCGACTCGCAACCTGGCGACCTGGGCGATCAACAACGCGTTGGACGACGCCGGGTTTGAGGCTGCAGACATCGATGGCATGTTGTCGTACTCCGGGAACGATTCGACTATGTCACCGTTTGTGGCTGGGGATCTCGGTATTCGCCTGAACTTTTACATGGACGTGCATGGCGGAGGCTCTAGCACCGAGGCGCTGATTGGGATTGCTATGGGTGTGATCGAAGCTGGTATGTGCAAGACAGTTGCGATCTTCCGGTCGATGAATGGTTTCACCCAAGTGCGCATCGGCGGCACCGGTGCACGCTCGGCGGCGCCAATCAGCGGGGACCAGGTCCACGCACGCGCGTATGGTTGGCAGAGTGCCGGACAAATGTTCGCGCCCACGTTCCTGCGTCATATGTACGACTATGGCACGACTTCTGAGCAAGTTGCACACGTGAAGGTTGCCCACAGTCAACATGCGTCCAATAATCCCAAAGCGTTCTACAAGACTCGCTACACCATCCAGGATGTACTGAACTCGCGCATCATCTGCAAACCGTTGCATCTACTCGATTGCTGCGTGGAGACCGACAATGCCACCTGCGTGATTGTGACCCGCGCTGAACGTGCCAAAGACCTGAAGCAGCCACTGGTGCAGATTCGCTCGGTGGTCGGACGTTGCTGCAAGCCACGCATCGACATGCACTATCAGCACGGCCCGATCTCGACCGTTGCTGGCCATTACGCGAAGGACATTCTCTGGCCCAATGCGGGTGTGGGACCGGAGGATATCGACCTGACGGGGTCGTATGATGCATTCACCTTTACGACGATGTTGCAACTTGAGGATTACGGCTTCTGCAAGAAAGGGGAGGGCGGCCAGTACGTCTCCAGTGGCATCATCGAACTGGGCGGCAAGCGACCCAACAATACGTCTGGTGGTCACCTCTGTGAGGGCTACACGCACGGAATGAATATGGTCATCGAGAACGTACGCCAGTTACGTGGCAACGTCGACGATTCCTGTCCCATCGGCCCGAACGGCAAACGGCGACACACTTATGACTATCGCGAAGGTGGTTGCCGACAAGTGAAAGATGCGGAGCTGAGTGCAAATCTTGGCTGGGCCATGCCAGGCACGGGTTCGGCAATGGTGATGCAGCGCGGGTAAGGCACATCAAGAGGAGGACCAACACGATGCTACAAGGTGAATATCTCGGCATGAGATTGACGATTGAGGATGTCGATAAGGAGAATCTGGCCTTCTTCAACTACTGCGCCAAGGGCGACTTCCGCTTGCAACGAGGCAAGAAGTCTGGCCTGCTCCGCTATCCACCGACGACTGCCTGTCCGTGGACACGGGATCGCGAATACGATTGGGTAAGCGTCGAAGGTAAAGGAACCGTACACTCGTATGTGGAAGTTCATCATGCGATTCAGCCCGCTTTTCGTCAGTACGTCCCGTACATGATCTTGCTTGTTGACCTGGACACGCAAAAAGGCCAACCGTCCGAACACGAAGCCTTGCGGGTGGTGGGGAATCTGCTGACCGCGAAGGGAGACTTTGCGCCGCCTGACATGATCAAGCAGGTGGGAATTGGGACTCGTGTTCGTCTGATCTTCAAAACAGTAAGTGAGGGATTCGCGCTGCCGCACTGGACCCTAGATGAGACCGCAGTTCAACCAGCGAATCCTTGGCGTTACCCACAGGAGTAGGAAATAGGAGGGACTGTGTATGTACGATTTACTCATCAACAACGCGCGGATTTGTGACGGTACCGGCGCTCCCAGCTTTCGTGGCAGTGTGGCGGTGAAAGATGGGACGATTGCCGCGGTTGGGAAACACAACGGCGAGGCTGCAGCCAAGACGATCAACGCGGATGGTCTCGTGCTGGCGCCAGGGTTTATTGACCCCCATACTCACTATGACGCGCAGGTGGCCTGGGACCCCTTGATTACCTGTTCGTCGTGGCATGGCATCACTACGGTCGTAATGGGCAACTGTGGTGTTGGTGTCGCTCCCGTGCGACCCGAACTGCGCGACATCCTGATGTGGGATCTCGTCAATGTCGAAGCCATTCCCTTTGAGGTCATGCAGCGCGGCATCGACTGGCAATGGGAAAGTCACGCTGAATACCTGGACGCATTGCAGAAACGTGGGCTAGGCATTAACGTCGCCTCACTCGCAGCGCTGACGCCGCTGCGGCACTATGTCATGGGTGAGGAATCGTTTGAACGTGCAGCCAACGCTGACGAGATTGCTCGCATGCAGCAACTCCTGCGTGATGCCATCAATGCTGGTGCCTTTGGCTTTACCAGCACGATTCTTAACAACCACATTGGCTACCACGGTCGACCACTGGCGTGCCGTAACGCAAGTCGCGATGAACTGAGAGCCTTCTGCCAGGTGCTCCGCGAAGCGGGAAGGGGTGCAATCGAACTGGCACTGTCAGCCCAGACACCGGGGCACATGGCAGATGAAGAGTACGACCTCCTTGAGTTCCTGGTCAAAGAAAGCACACGACCAGTGACATGGCTTGCGTTGTTTAACCGACCAGGGCGACCGGATTCGTACCTCGGTGTCGTTGAAAAAGTGCAGTCGATTCTCGGGTGGGACAAATCCGTGCCACAGGTCTCGTGTCGACCGCTGCGGATACAGTTCAACATGCGCAATCCGTTCATTTTTGCCGTCTTCACCACGTGGCACCAAGTGTTCAACAAGAGCGTCGAAGAACAAATCAAGATTTATCGGGATCCTGGTTTCCGCCGAGCGTTCCGTGAAGAGATGGATCGACGGCGCATCTTTGCCGGTCAATGGGGACGCATGACCGTGATCGACGCCAAAAGTGAAGCGGTGAAAGCGGTCGCCGACAGTAAGAAAACCGTTGGTGATCTTGCCAAAGCACAGGGGAAGCACCCCATCGATGTGTTCCTTGATCTCGCGCTTGCGGACAATCTTGAATTGGTCTTCGATATCCAGGCACTCAACTATGAACCCGAGGGCATCAAGCGCCTCATCACCGACCCACGTTTCATGATTGGCCTGTCGGATGGTGGTGCACATGTGGATATGCTTTGTGATGCACCCTATGCAACCTATCTGTTAGGGAAATGGGTGCGTGAACGACAAGCGTTGACATTGGAAGAAGCCGTGCGCCGTCTGACCCTGGAGCCCGCACGTTTCTTCGGTATTCCGAAACGCGGTCAGATTGCGCACGGATTGGCTGCCGATCTGGTGTTATTCGATCCTGACACCGTCGATGCGCACGATCCAGAATACGTGCATGACCTGCCTGGTGGTGCGAAACGCTTTGTCGCCTACGCCGACGGTATCAAGGCGACCATCGTATCCGGCAACATTCTCTATCAGGATGATGAGTACCAGGGTGGGTTACCGGGGCAGGTGCTGCGGAGCTACGATGCGTGAACTGGAGAGCAGGACAGGGAGGACGGGAAACACAAAGAACCGGCGACCGCACCCTGTCCCTTGTGGAGATTCCCATTCGCCCGGTCGTTATGAGAGAGGAGAAGCACATGATCATTGGCTATTTCACCGAACGCCCCTATCGCTGGGTACCCGAGGATGAGGTGCTCAAGAATGAAGCGTTCTTTGCCGTACCGAACACATATTTCGATCGCGAGAAGGCGTCACAGGACTACAACTATTTCTTGGATGAGTATTGCTATGCTGAGGAACTCGGATTTGATGCGCTCATGCTCAATGAGCATCATGGCAACCCTTTTTGCATGGGTAGTGTCATGAACGTCGAAGCCGCGATCCTTGCGCGTATTACTAAACGTGCGAAGATCGTGCTCATCGGAAATCCCTTGCCGGTCATCAAACATCCGTTGCGCATGGCAGAAGAGCTGGCCGAGATCGACCTGATCTCGCGCGGGCGTCTTGTCACTGGTTGGGTGCGTGGCGCTGGCAGTGAGCAGTTCTTCAACAATGCGAACCCGGCCTATAATCGTGAATACTTCAACGAAGCGCATGACTTCATTATTCAAGCATGGACCAGACCTGGTCCATGGCGTTACGAAGGCAAACACTTTCATTATCGCCACGTGAACCCGTGGGCGTTACCCTACCAGAAGCCGCATCCACAGATGTGGATTCCCGGAGTCTTGAGCCCGGAAACCGCGCAGTGGTGCGCGGAACGGGGTTATCCGTACATGGGCTTAGTCACGGCGTTGGGGCCAACCTGCGATATGTGGGACTTCTATGCCGATGTCGCTGCCAAGAACGGTTACCAAGCTGGCCCAGAGAACTTCGGCTACCTGATGAGTGTGTTTGTCGCTGATACTGATGAGAAAGCCCAAGAGCTGGGCAAAGGCTTCATGTTCGGCGGCGGTCCTGGGGCGTTCTCTCGACCTGAGCATACTGTACCGCCTGGCTATAATTCAAAAGACGCGATTCGACGCCTCGCGCGTATGCCTAGTGGTGGTTGGGTAGGTGTGAACGCCGAGAGATTCAAGGCCGCGCAGGCAGGCCAGAGTGCATACGATGGTAAAGATCTGAATGAGGTCCGACGCAAACTGATGGCCGCCTATGACAAGGCCCAGAAGGACCACCTCATGATCGTTGGCTCGCCCAAGACGGTGATCGAGAAAGTCAAAACCATCTTGCAATTGTTGCGGGTCAGCATCCTCACGGTCTTCCAGGTACAAGGAACCGTGACGAACGAGGAGCGCAAGAACAGCATGCGCTTGTTCGCCCAGGAAGTCGCACCCGCTATACGCGAGTACGCCAAACAGTTAGATCTCCCCGATCCCTTCCAGCGCTTCCCTGGGTCGGTCAAGCTGCAATCCGGTGTCGCTCGACTCCCGGTGGTCGACCGCACCCCACTCGCTTCGCTGAAGGTCGGTATGTAGCGACGTAGAGTCACAAGGAGTTTGAGGGACTGTCGTTCTGAGGAGGACACCGACGAAGAGTCTCAGGGGCGGAAGGGGAGAGATCCTTCTCCTCTGAGATTCTTGGCCTGAGAATGACACGATCCTGCAGTGTATCCGTGATTGCATTGAGTGACAGAATAGTCTCGCCCTTGCTGAAGATTACTCCGCTTTGTTCAAATGCATGCCGAGTAGCTCATGCGCGATGTGGAAGCCGAGATCATCCACCAGTCGTCGCTTCCATTGGCGTCGTAACACGGCACTGGTCATGCGGCGGATGGCACGTGGCTTTTTCATGATCAGCTCAGCAATTTCCCATGCCCGTGGATATAAGCGCTCAAGCGGCAACACCTCGTTCACCAGGCCCATCTCCTTGGCCATCTCAGCGTTGACCTTGTCACTGGTGTATAGATAGTAGGCTGCGCGCTTGGTTCCCATCAATTCCTGGAATGTCAGCCCCTGGCCGTCGCCCGGCACAAGGCCAAACTTAAAGTGTGGATCGAACAGTTCCGCGTGTTGTGCACAGAGTGTGATGTCGCACAAGAGTGCGAATTCGGTGTGCAACCCCGCGCCGTTGATACAAGCAATGGTGGGAATGTCGATATTGAAAATGAAGGCTTCGAGCAGTTTCGTCGCGTCTGAGTAGATCTGGTCGTAGAACGCGTCTGATGGTAACTCATGGAGCGCCAGTTTGGACATTTCCGGGTCAAACCCGGCGATCCACTGGTCCCCGGCGCCGCCGAAGATCAGCACTTCATTGTCAGGGTCATTGCCGATCTCCATCCATAACTGTGACCACGCGTTATGAATGGGAAGGCCGTACACAACCGACCCACCGTCGCTGTGCATTTGGACCTGAAGGATGCCATTGCGGCGCTCCATCTTGAAAAACTTTGCGTATTTCTCACGATAGTCCTCGAACCGAGGCCGACCAACAAAACCTAGGCTCTTCTCCCGCGCCCGGGCGTTCGCTCGTTCGTCACTCTGTGTACTCATAAATGTATCCTCCTTTATACAGAATTCCCGTGCAGTCTATGATACTCGTCGATACTTGTAAGGTAGCGCAGCTCCTGGGGTCGACTCAGACGCTGCCAGCGTCCGCAGTTCTCTCATTTGGCTGTTGTTCCCAAAAGAACGATACCTATCACCACGGCGACCGCGGCGGCAACTCGTCTGCCTGCAAAACCTTCCCCAAGAAAGACCGACCCTATAAGTGCAGCAAATACAACACTTGTCTCGCGCAGAGCAATCACAGGAGCCATCGCGGCCTGTGACATGGCCCAGAGAACGATCGAGTAGCCCACTACCGATAGCAGTCCAGCAATCAAACCTGGGCGCCACTGTGTCCGCACGAATTCGACGACGCGACTTCCCCGCCGCACGCTTGCGATAGATGCCATGCCGAGTCCAGTCATAATTTCCAGCCATGCGATATAGCCAAACGGCGAACCGGATCTGCGAATACCCAGGCCACTCAAAAAACTATAGCCAGAAATGGCGATACCGGTGCCAAGCGCAAATCCCACGGCTTTGTAGTTGAGGTGTTGTCCGGAGAGCGCTAAGGCAACAATGCCCGCTGACAACAAGCCCACCGCGAACGACGCGCGGTAGCTGAGGACCTCGTCTGCCAGTAGTGCGCCAAGACAGAACACAAGCAATGGTGCGATCCCGCGGGCTATCGGGTAGACCTGGCTCATGTCACCAATGCGGTACGACTGCAACATCAACATGTAATAGAGGTAGTGAATAGCAGCGGCACCAAGAAGGAATGGCAGACAGTGAAGGGAGGGGAGGGGGACTGCGGCTGCGACAATAATACCCATGATGAGTCCGACGAAGCGGATCGCGGCCAGCATCAGCAGACGATCGCCACTGCTCTTGACCATTGCGTTCCACGATGCGTGGGCGACTGCGGAGAGCAGGACTATCCCGTAGAGGGCGCTTTGGGACATGCTCCACTCATGATCAGACATCACGTCCTGTTTCTCCCACTCACAAGCCCATGTGTGATCACCATGCCTCGGACTGGTTGTATTGCATCAGTGCCCACCAGTCACAACTTAAGCTGTTGGCAGTGCAGTAATTCCCTCTCCCTCAGGGAGAGGGCTAGGGTGAGGGGATGAAACCTCAGGGCTTTTGGCTTCTCGACCCCCTCATACTGGCCTTCTCCCTGAGGGAGAAGGAACCCATACTCGCAACGGAGCACCTAAAAACACAGCGATTTTTCCTTAAGTTGTGACTGGTGATCAATGCCTTGCGCCACCAACCTGACATGTGCACGATGGTGCATCGCATCCTAAATCAAACCACCCGAGAGTGGTACCCTTTGGGTGGTTGCCTGAGGGACCGTAGCGTGGACCAGGCGCACGGGAATCAACGCTGGCACGCGCAGTGTGCGCACCGCGCACGCTACCCCAACTGTACGAATGTTCTGTGATCCGGTTTAGTGTGGAGCGCAGTAATCTCGCTGTTCTGTCATTCCAGCGGTGTGGGCCGGGATAAGCCCATAGGCCGGCCCCGGCATGGTCTGCCGGAAACGCTGCGCTTATACCGGCCTACTTTTTTCCTCTCTTCTAACCAACGCAAACCGCTGCCGACCTTCGTGAAGCTGCCATGCCGAACTCTTCGACTGGTTGCCTCTGGTCCTCACAGCATGGCATCCCACCCGTTCCAGTACAATTGACCCGCGCACCGGGCTTCCTTGAGAAATTCTTGCCGGTCACGATCGGTCGTCAGTAGTTGTTCGACCAGTTTGCGACCGGTCTGCGCATGTTCACGATCCGCTTCGATGTGACCGGAGAAGAAGCGCAGCGCCTCCGCCTTCATGCCATAATGCTTCTGCAGACCAGCGAGCATTTTCTCGCATGCGAGCGAGAAACCACCTTCGAGTACTCCCAGCGCGCCCGAGTATTTGATCTTGTTGGTCACCAGCAACCAGAAATAGGCGTTCATCGCGCGCGAGGCTGACGAGGCGCTTGCTTCCACCAGTTCCTTGCGCGGCAATCCTAGGCCCTTTTCCCAGAATTCAAACAGTAAGGCAGCATGACCGCCGGTGTGGGTGTGGAGCCCCATCGCTTCTTCCGCGAAATTGTCTGCCATCAGTTCCGCTCCCTCAGCGCTGAGTTTGGTCATGTTGACATAGCCATTGGCGATGTACGGACCGGAATCGCGCACCGTCATTTCATAATGCTCAATAGCAAACTGTTTGAGCTGTTCTTTGCTGGCCTTGCCATCCAGCACGAGCTGAGCCAGTGGATGTTTGCCGATATTGTATTCGCTTGCGACCTGCTCAACGGCTTGCCAAAACGCTTGCATGTCCATACAGACCCTCCTTGTGAGATGTGTTTGTTCGTCAGCGTGTGCAATCTACAACTGGCACGCCAATGCCCTACCCTCTTCATAGCACGTTACGCGTCGCCCATACTACAGCTGTAGCACGCCCGCTTCTGCCTGAGATTACTGGAAGTGAGGCATGACGTACTTTGCGAAACGTTCCAGCGATGGCATGACGTGTTTATGCGGCATGCCCCCTTGGGCGACTTCAAGGATCAAATAGTTGGTGCCGTAAAACTCTTGTGCCCACTTGATGCGCGAGACCAGGTTCTCTGGGTCGCCAATGAGAATGAGATTACGCTTATCTAGCGCGTCATAGCTTACACCAGCAAAGACTTTGGCAACCCCACCTTCGTACGATTGAAACGCTTTTGACGTATGGGGACTGCGCTGGTCCAGGCCGCCAAAGAATTTGTAATAATTCAGTACATAGGAACCGCCGTTGCGGTGCGCTTCCTCGTTGCTCTCACCGCAGTACATCTGGAAGACGCCAGCGACGTCGCGTTCCGCCTTCGTGAGTTTATGCGCGACGACCTTGGCAGGTTGGACTACCGAAACGTCGTGCGGCAGGTGGCCGGTTGGTCCACTGGGTTCAGATGCAACGGTTCCTCTTGCACACGCCGTGATAAAACCTACGATGAATAACAATGCCCACCGCATACCGCCTCCTGTTGCTGCTAAATCGGACCTGTGAAGATTCGTACATTTAGGGTAGCTCGCGCTGTGCGCACGATGCGCTCGCCTGGTGTGACTCCCGTGCGCATGGCGCACGCTGCGGTCTCTCTGGTCATAACCTAAAGTGTACCAATCTCGCGTGGTTTGATTTAACCGCGTAATGTCTGTTGACTATTCCTTGGTCTGTATTGATTGCAAATAATGTACGAGCGACAGAATACGACCGCGGACACTTGCTTTGTGTTCGTCACTGGCGTTGGGCTCGAAGCGAAAACGCTCTCCCCAGATGGGCATCTCACGTGTGCCATGGCCACGAATAACCTGCTCGTCACGACCTGAGATCTTTTCATACGTACGCCAGAAGAGAAACACGCCGCCATGTTGCTTCGCCATCTGGGTCAAATCGGTGGGCTTCACATTGAGGGCGGCTGCAGCTGGTCCGTTTCCTGTCGCCTCCACGCCATGACAGGTTGCGCACGAACGCATGAATTCCTTTTTCCCCACGTCAATTACATCCTGTTCTTGGGCACCAATCTCGCCTGCCGCGAGTAGTACCATCATGCCTAGTGCTCCCACCACTTGCGCCGACGCTTTCACCATAGAATTCCTTCCTTGCTGGCCTGATCCCTCGCCGTTATTCACGCAAAGTCGATGCCAGTGTCGCCGTGGGGTGCGGTCTTGATTTTGCAACACCTAGAGACCATGAAGAGAAAGTCCGCAGAAAATCGTGCAAAGCTGTTCTCATTCTTGGGAAAAAGGCGAAGAGAAATTCGCAAATGTGAGAATCGGCGCAGGGGCATCATGAAACTCGCCATCGGTGTAGGGGCGGGATTGGCGCTCCTCTGGTGGAGGGTACAGGCCGACGCACTACCTCCCAGAGGCAACGTAGGCACCAGCGCAACACCCAAGAGTGCCGAAGCTGCACAGACTGTGCAGCACTCTTTGCGGCGCTTCAGTCGAGGGCAAGTCCTATACTTGCAGCACTGCGCTGACTGTCATGGTTGGGAGGGTCGGGGTGATGGGCCCCTCGCGGGAGTACTTGCCAACCGGCCACCGATCCTCCGTCAAGAGATCGGCATTTTTGCCCACAACAGCGATACGCCGATTGTCGAGCGTATCCTCGCAGGGGTACCGTTCAGAACGATACAGTTTGGGACGGCGCCGTATACCGATGAAGAACTCTCGTCACTCGTGTCGTACCTGCAGCAGGTGCCAACCATCCGTTGGCAAACCGTGCAGCAGGGCAAAGAAGTGTACGACTCGCTCTGTGCGGCGTGCCACGGCCTGTATGGGCGCGGTGATGGGCTGGGAGCCAGGAGCTTTGCTGCGCGGCTTCCCGATTTGTCTAATCCAACGTACCAGCAGCAGCACCCCGAGGCGTCTCTCATCCACAGCATCACGAACGGTACAGGGGAGATGTCCGGTGCGGGCGATATACTGACCGCACCGGACATACGCGCCGTCGTAGCGTTCTTGCGTGTTCTCTCTCCTGGGTATGAACTCTACAGTCGCTTCTGCGCGTATTGCCACGGCGCGGACGGCGTACCGGTCGCAACGAAAGGCGTTCAGATGAGCCCTGCCGCCTCCAATCCACCACCGCATTTTGACGAGCCCTACTTCCGCACACGCTCGGTCGACCAGATACGGACATCGGTCTTACATATGCGCCGCCAGCCTCGACCAACCATGCCCCATCTGGCCCGTCAACTCACGGCTGATGACGCTTTTGAGATTGTTCGTTATTTACGAAGTTTAGCTACAATTCATTGACACGAGGACCAGCCTGTATGACCTCTGCTTCTTCTCCGTCGGTTGTCACTGCGAATCCGCTATTCACCGATCTCCTCGCCGCACTCGCCCATCCTGCCTGCTATCCGCACCATCCGGCGAATGTGGAAGTGCTGCAAACCCATATCTCCGCTGTTTTCCTGGCTGACAATGAAGTGTACAAACTCAAGAAACCCGTACGCTTCTCATTTCTGGATTACTCTACTGCTGAACTACGACACCACTACTGCGAGGAGGAAGTACGACTTAATCATCGCCTGGCACCGACGGTGTATCTTGGGGTCGTGCCAGTCCTGAGGACTGACGGTATGTACCGGGTGCGTGAAGCAGCAGACATGCAGGACGCGACGGTAGTTGATTATCTCGTGCGCATGCGCCGCCTGCCTCCTGACCGGACGCTTGACGCGCTCATTACCAGTGGCCGCGTCACTAAGGCTGGAATGCATGCA
Organism: Deltaproteobacteria bacterium; assembly: GCA_016874775.1. Classification (NCBI taxonomy): domain Bacteria; kingdom Pseudomonadati; phylum Myxococcota; class Myxococcia; species Deltaproteobacteria bacterium. The sequence continues at coordinate 14,588 of VGTJ01000064.1, read as the reverse complement.
TTGGCCAAGCGGCTCGTGCATTTCCATAATACCGCTTCGACCAGCGAAGCAGACACGTATGGTGCACCCGTAGTGATATGGCAAGCTATCGCGGATAATTTTGCTGCTACGTCTTCGTTTGTCGGCAACACCATTAGTGAGCGGCAGTACCGTGTTATTCAAGAGTTCAGCCGCGAGTTCTTCTCGCAGCAGCAAGAGCTATTCAAGCGCCGAGTTCTTCACGACCGTGTCCGTGATGGGCATGGTGACCTGCGTTGCGACCATGTGTATTACCTTGACGATGGCATCGCCATTATCGATTGCATCGAGTTCAGTCCGCGCTTGCGCACCTGTGATGTTGCGTCTGAACTTGCGTTCCTGGCGATGGATTTAGAATTACGTGGCGCGGTTGAATGGGCTGGAGAGTTGGTGCACACGTACGCGGCCTTGGCAGAGGATCACGAGTTGTTTAGCTTGTTGCCATTCTACCAATGCTATCGCGCATACGTGCGTGGCAAAGTGGAGAGCCTCAAAAGTGGCGAGGCCGAGATTCCCGCGGTTGAACAAGACCGTGCGCGGGAACAAGCGCGACGGTCGTTCCGTCTCGCCTACCGTTATGCTCGTGGGACGCCAGCTCCAGCCCTCATCGTGGTCTGCGGGCAAATCGGTACGGGTAAATCAACGGTCGCTCAACGCTTAAGCGAACAGACTGGCTTTGCGACGTTGAACTCTGACGTGCTGCGCAAACGCCTGGCCGGTCTTCTCCCGACGACACATGCCACCACCGACTATCAAGTAGGTCTCTATACCCAGGAATTCACGCGTAAAACCTACGATGCCGTGCACGCCGCTGCTGAGGAGGAATTACAAAGTGGGCGTGGAGTGATCGTCGATGCCACGTATAAGAATCCCGAGCAGCGACGGGTCGTACAAGAACTGAGCGCCCGGTGTCAGGTCCCCATCGTATTTGTCGAATGTCAGGCCAGTGCTGCGGTCGTACAAGAACGCTTGCGAGAGCGCCAGCGACAGGGCACTTCGGTGTCAGATGCGACGTGGACCATTGCTGAACAACAACGAGAGCAGTTCCCGCCTTTTTCAGATCTTCCCGACCGCTGCCATGTCGTTGTAGATACAGAAAGTGATATGAATGCCGTGTTTGAGCGCATGGAAGAACTGTTAGTGAGACGAGGATCGTAAGGGCAGGAGCCGGACGTGAGCGTAGGGTACTCTCACGTCCATGATGCGCAGGCGTACTTTTACTTCTGCGCTTCGATTTGAATCTTCTTTGCTGCCATCTGTTTGGGTGCTGGCATGGTCACTTCCAGGACACCGTTCTTAAACGAGGCTTTCACCTTGTCGGGGTCGACACCATCAGGCACAGTCATCGTACGAGAAAACTTTCCATACGAGAGTTCCCGATAGAAGTAGTCTTTTTCTTCTTGCTTCTCCTCATGCTTGCGTTCGCCTTCGATGGTCAATTGGTTACCCACGACAGACACAGTCACGTCTTTCGCGTCCACGCCTGGGAGATCGGCCTTGACGATGAGGTTGCCGTTCTCGACATGACTTTCGATCGCCGGCGCCCACTCGTCACTTCCCCACACGCTACGAGGACGGTCGCCGCCGAACCACCGGTCAGAAAAACGATCGAACAAGTGGTCCATTCGCTGTTGCAGTGATTCCAACTCTCGCATTGGCCTCCACGGGGTTAACGATGCCATAATACACCTCCGTCGTTGTGTGTTTTTTGCTTAAGAAAGAGCAATGCGCGTGCCAGCCTCAACTAGTGCGACGTCCAGTACAATCAGAGCAATGTTTTGCGCGATTCTCATTTCTGCAACGACCGGAACTACAATTTCTCATCTTTGCGAAAACCACCGGCTCGGGTGGACGCTCCATCCCTAGGGACAACGGCAGGGTGGACCTCTCGATCAATGCGTTGGAATGTTCTTTGTCCAACAGGCTTCTTTGCGACAAACGAAATAGCAGCTTCTCACGCTCGAAGGTACAATGGAGCGTCGGTAGGATATTGGCGATTCGCTACCGGCACGCGCCGCCTTGTGGATGAGTGAAGGACAACACGAGCCTGCGCGCATCGGCGACATCAACTTGGAAGTCTTCATTCAAATCATAAAAGGCATTCTTGTTTTTTACGCGAATAGCGTTCAGTAAAATGTCGAGATCTCTACGATCCACGCAACCATCGGGTGGGGTCGTCAGATCACCAAAAGTTCTTTCGGCTCCGGCGATCACTTTGTTCGCTGCACTTGCACCCACACCAATAGCGATCCGTGCGCCGGGCTCGAGTTGCACTTCTGCCCCGTTCTCGACCTCTAACGTGGAGTTGTTCAGTAACCACAACGTGGCGTTGCGTTCGAGGTGCAACTTGGTGCCTGCCTTTATCGTCAACCGCGTCGGTACGGTAAACAGCCGCTGGGTTTCAGAACTCAGATTTGGGGGATATAGAGACGTGCCGGTGGCAGGGAAGAGAATAGTCTCAGCGGTTGCATTCGCAATATCCTGGGTTGGTGACAAACCGCGATCCAGGTACACGCTCTTACCACTAGCTGTCGAGTCTCATGACATCGCGTACTCATTTTTGTGCAAAAATCCAAGAAATTCGACGAATTCTTAGTGCGCGATGTTATGAGACCTGACAACTAGCAACCACGATCCGCGCTTTGCGCTCGTATGGGTCACGGGTATCATTCTGCAAGACGATGTTGCCCGTCCAGCGAACATCGTTCTTAATTTTGTAGTCGTCCCAGCGAATATCCACGACCAGTGCTTTGCCATCTTCCGCTGTTGGGCCCAACGTGAGTTCATCAACAATCTGGACCGACAGCCCATTCAACCAGAGCGTGCGATTTTCGTAGGTCGCCCCAGTGAGTGGACGCGGACTGCCGAAACCAGAAGCCGAGGTATTGGTGTACATTGGCACTGGAGCCGGGTTGGTATCGATACCAAGCCTCGTCTTCCCGGTGCTACTACCAAACGCATCTCGAGCGTCACCAAAACCAGGTAATTCACGGACCACCTGGCCGTTGCGGAACTCCGTCAGTACGTACTGGCCATCGTTGTCAAATAACCTGCCATTACCGAACGGAACAAACGTCGCCTGCAACAAGGGGCTCGACAGCACAACATCCGCATCGATCTGCTGATAGACTTCCGCATATCCAGTGAACGGATTCGGCAGGCTCATGGACTGATCGAGGGGGATACTGATGTTGTTATATTGACAAGGAAGGCCATCACCGCCCGTGACCTGATCGAGGCGGTAAGAGAAATCGAAATTGCCTTCCGCTGTCAGCGGAATTAGATAACTCCCTAACCCATTCGGCGATTGGGCAGCACCTGGATACACATCAAAATTATCAGCAACACCATCGTTATTCACATCCTGTGTCTTTACGTCCTTCCCGACTTGGATCTGCGCATACATCCCGGGTGACCATTTTTTGTGACAAACATCAGTGAGCGACCGCCCGTTGATATCGAAGCGAGACAGGCGTTGATGGTTTTCCAGCCACAGATATTGGTTTTTATTGTCACCCAGCGTCTGCCAGTCAATGTGAGGAAGCTTAATGCGTATCGCGTCACCAAACTTGACAAAATCTCGCAAGACGAACCGCCCTCCCAGCGGGTGGGATTGCACAGTGATATCGGTCTTCACTTCGTCGCCATCGACACTCAGTGCGCTAATGAGAAGGTCTTTACCTGGAGGATGCCACCCCAAACGATCTCGGTCCCAGCCTGACGCCACTGCCGATACGGCAGGGTAGTGAGCTAACAGACCGTAAGCACCTTGGGGGACATGTACGCTGTGACGATCTGCCCCACCACCGAGATGCCAGTTATTGCCCCCCAAGAGGGCGTGGACGTACTCATGGAGCAGAATATCGATCGAATCTCCCCCGTAGTTCCAAAACTGGCCAACGTTGTTAAGTCCGTTGGTCGTCCCGAGTGTGGTGTTGCTTTCCCCGCTAATAAACCCAGAATTACAGTCACCACCGAACGTGATGCACTCGAACTGAAAGCGGGAATTGTAGTTGCGCCAGACGATAAGCATCAGGTCGATCAGATTATCCGCGGTTGGCGTCTTGTCTCTTCCGGCTCGCGCTGCATACGCCGCAGATATCTGCCACAGATCGAAGTCTGGGAGTTGGTAACCGTGCGCGGAGGTGATTGGCTGCTGCTGCGCAACAGCAGTAAGGACTTCATTGGTGCCTGGGCGCGGATTACAGTTGAGTGTAACAAGGTTCGGAACATAATCTCCCAGCACAACATACTGCCCACCTGACATCTGGTAGAAGTAATCGGTTACGTATCCTGCGCCGGTGGGAACACCTCCAGCCGTCAGTTCATTATCGAACAGCGTATCCCTGAACGTTGGGAGTTGACCTTTGGGCCAATTGGGAACTCCTTGATCGCTACTACCACAAGGCTGAAAATCAACCTCAGCAAAGACCACGAAGACACGGACGTGACCTCGTGCTGGCAGGTCAACGCCGTTCTCCGGATTGACCGTCACGCGGTTTGAGCGAGGGACATCGAAGCGCAACACTGAGTGTGCCGTTTGCCGTTCAGCAAAAAACAGATCAAAGCGATATGCGTTACCGCGCACGAGTCCGAGTCCAGCGGCTGCATTGTCCAGGTCGACAGTTCTGGTTTCTGCGGTATGGATACCACCCAAGTCGACCACGAGCTGGTCGTTGATAAACACCCATAAGTCATCATCTGCGGTATAAACCAAGCGCTCGCCGCCGTGGTACACAAACTCCGTATGCAGCTCTACCGTGAAGTGATAATTGTGCGATAGCCCCTCGTTGCCAAGGAAACTCCCATCGAGAGGAAAGAAATCCGCATCAGAGAAGGTGAAAACGTTACGATCCGCAGTAACGGTATTGTCGACGGGCATGGTATCGACAGCAGCAACATTCACTCCTGGGACGTTGTGATACCATTGATCAAACGTTGCTGCATCATGCGTGGTAGGGTGGAGGCCTCCGGCATAGACAGGTTTGTGGTCACTCCCCAACACAGGAGCAACAATGCCCGGATCGACCGCGGAGATATTTTGCTCGAAATCTGGATGCGCGGCGTTAAAATCTCGGATCGTCGCTTCAAGATACAGTATCTCTGCCCTGGCGTTCACCGGCGACAAACATGCGAGGCTAAGCCAAAGCAATATAATCATGTGGAGAGGTGTCTCACATAGTGACGAATGCCTCGTCGCCAACACAAATCCCCCAAGCTTCATGTTCATCTCCTCTTGTGAATTGTCGGATGCGTGCCTCTCGCACTCTACACCCCTGACGTCATCGCTCTGATGGTTTCACTCTTTGGTTGGCCGGTGTGGCTTTTCCGTCGTAAGAGAACCAGTCCGAGGAGACCAGTGCTGAAGAAGACCAGGGTGGAGGGTTCAGGAATCACAATTTCTGCATCTCCAACCAGTGTCGGTGTAAGAGGATTGCCCTTCTCGTCGGACAGCACGGCGTTGTGGAGGTCCAATGCGGTTCGCGCGGCGTCTCGCCCCGAAGTGGTAAAAAGGAGCGTGGCCAGCCGCAGTTGACTGGTCCGGTGTAAGGCGGCAAGAGCGCTCGCATCAAGCAGCGACACTTCCCCGACGCTGACGGTCGCGAGACCACCGCCCACAGTGCTGTCGTGAAATGATATGGCGTCTCCAGCGGCGATATCACCAAGCTGCGAGAAGAATAGGACATCCGTCAACGAAACCACCGTCGGGTCGAAAGCAACGTCGAAAGAAAACGCCCCGATGGTCTGTGGTCGAAAATCGGTCAAGAACACTGTAACATTGACTGGACTATCCGGACTGGAGAGCTGACTCTGTGGTACTAACGCGATGTTGAGAGCCAGCCCGGCACGCACATCGACGGCAAGCCAAGTAACCAAAAAAGCGAGAACGATAAGTTCCTTCATAGCCGCACCCCTTCCCATGTACTTCTCACCCTCTGTTTGATACGTCACAGGCTGAACCACATGCATAACAAAATGTATGCCAGCACTATCTTGTAGAAAGATCATTGAAATTTTCGCAGAAGTGAGAAGGTACAGGTCGATTTTTCTTAGTTTTGCGAAGATCCGCTGGTTGTCCACACTCTCCTCGCTGACGGAGCGTCGTCGTGCTGCCTCCCCGTTGCCACTAGATGCATGATTCCGTAGATGTCATCGCTAAGATTGATGCTGCAAAAGGAGGGGAACGACATGATGCAGAAACCGCTGTCTGGCCTCGTGGTCCTGGATTTGACCCGTTATTTGGCTGGCCCATACTGCACGCTGCTGCTGGCTGGCCTTGGTGCAGATGTGATTAAGATCGAACCGCCGGGGAAAGGCGATTTGCATCGACGATTCCCGCCGTTTCTCGGGCCTAAGGGCGCCTCCGGTCAACCACAGACAGATGAAGACATGGGCGTCTTTATGTTGCACCGGGCACGCAACAAGAAAAGTATCACGCTCGATCTGTATCAACCTGAAGGGCGTGCATTGTTCAAGGAGCTGTGCCGTAAGGCTGATATCGTTGTGGAAAATTATTCACCAGGTGTGATGGATGAAATGGAGGCTGGCTACGACGTGTTGCGGCAATTGAATCCTGGCCTCATTCTGTGTTCCATCTCCGGCTTTGGTCAGACCGGGCCACTGCGAGATTGGCGCGCCTATGACCCAGTGATTCAGTCGATGAGCGGTCTTGCCAGTGTGACGGGCTACCCGGATAAGCCGCCAACGCGCTGCGGTGCGGCTATCAGCGATACCGTGGCTCCATTGTTTGCCATCATCGGGATACTCGCGGCACTGCGTCGCCGCGAGCACGGCGGCACTGGTGAGTGGATCGACATTGCCATGATGGACACGTCCTTCTTTCTGCAACCGGACGTGTTGGAGTTGCTCAACGGTGGTATTCAGCCTGAACGTCGGGGGAATACCCACGTCGCTGGTACACCACTCAACACCTATCCTACCCGTGATGGTTTCGTCACCATCGCCGTGACGACCGACAAGAACTGGGAGTGTCTGTTGATGGCGCTCGACCGTGAGGACCTGAAGAGCGATAACCGCTTCACGACGCCGTTAGCTCGGCGACAGAACATTGCGTTCATCGACACGATGGTGGCTGCGTGGGTGCAAGAGCGAACGACCAAGGACGCAGTTGAATTTTTGCAGAAGAACGAAGTGCCTGCTGGGGCGGTGCAAACCATGCCCGAGCTACTGAATCATCCGCAGGTGCAAGCGCGACAGATGCTTGTTGATTTGGCGCACCCGACCGCTGGAGCGCTAAACGGTGCCAAAGGGTTTGGTATGCCGATACGTTTCACCCAACAGCCGCTGCAGTTTGATCAGCCAGCGCCGCTGCTCGGCGCGCACAATGACGAGGTCTATGGTCAGCGTCTTGGACTCAGTGCGTCACGTCTGGCTGAATTGCGGCGAAAGGGAGTTATCTAACGCCGGAATGAATGCACGTGGAGCCAAGATCGGGTCGCAGAATAATCACACTTGGCTTGTCACCCTGAGTGAAGCGAATGGTCTCTCGGAGGGATTCCGCGCTTCACTCAGAATGACACAGCGGCACGGCCATAACGTACGTTGATGGGCCTCAGCCTACGCATCAGTCACAACTTAAGCCGTTAGCAGCAGCATAATTCCCTCTCCCTCAGGGAGAGGGCTAGGGTGAGGGGATAAAAATAGCGGTTTTTGTCTCTTGGTACCCTCATCCTGACCTTCTCCCGAAAGGAGAAGGAACCCATACGCGGAGCGCTCCACCTAAAACACAAGGATTTTTCCTTAAGTTGTGACTGGTCCAGCCTACGCCGCTGCCGGATACATCCGCCACGACTCGTTCCCGGCAGGTAACTGAAACACTTTGGCCGTATTGTCTCGCATGATGGCCTGGCGCTGCGCCTCAGTGAGATGTGTCGTATGCTCCTTTAACAACTGCTGCGAGCGCGGCCACGTGGAGTCCGTGTGGGGAAAATCACTTGCCCAGAGTAGCTGGGTCTGTGGCATCTGATGCAACGAGTTGAAAGCGGTGAGGTCATCTTGGAAGGTCATCCACACGTTGCTCTTGATGTATTCACTCGGGACCTTCGAGAGTCCTTTAAGGACGCCATTCTCAAAATTGAATTTGGCTGCGTGGTCCATACGATACATGTAATGTGGCATCCAACCAGCGTCACCTTCTGCGCAAACGAGTTTCAACTTGGGATGACGCTCGAACACGCCACCGAGCACCATGAGACCGACGACATCTTGCACGGCGCGAATGATGCCGAGGAAATTGTTCATCTCATGTCCACGATGTGGCATATTGAGGGCGCCGTCACGCGATGTGAGGATATGAAAGCAGATTGGCAGTCCGAGATCGGTCGCGCACTGCCACAGTGCATCATAATCACGATGATCGTAGTCTTCATGAATCGGCCTGCCCGGCATCATCATCCCGACCATGCCCATCTCTTTGGCGCGACGAAAGTCTTCGATGGCGCTGTCGACACTTAGCACGGCGGTCTGGGCTAAACCGAATATGCGGTTCGGGGCTTCACTGCACATCTCTTGTAACCAACGGTTATAGGCCTTCATGCACGCATCCTTGTACTCAGCGTCGCGATGCATGCAGAGTCCCATCCCAATAGAGGCATAGATGATTTCCGCGGCGATACCGTCCTGGTCCATAAAGGGAACGCGCGCCTTGCCCCTGTACGCAGCTTCACGGACGTCGGCAAACTTGATGCGTTTTGCCCGATCGTTCCGGTCCTTAATCGTGAACCCGGCGCCATCGATAAAGCCCAGGGCGACGGGGCGTTTCATGCCGTGCACGACGAACGCTTCAGTGCCATCATCTTGGGGCACGATCCGAGGCGCAACATCGCGGTACTTGGGGTCAATGTAGTCCACATAACAATTCGCTGCTTCGCAGACGTGACCGTCAGCGGAGATGATACCGGCAGGGATCATACAAGGTCTCCTTTTTACAGTGTTCTTCGCTCACGCGTTTCAGTCTTGTAGCTCATTGTGCCGAGAAAGAGAAGGGTTACGCCTTAGCGCAGCACAAACCCTTCATACCCGTTAGCGGCAACTTCGGCACACTTTTGCCGATAGACGGGGGCGCCCCCAGCATAGAGGAGATACTGTCGTTTCTTGCCGGGAATGTTGGCACCGAGAAACCAGCCACTCGACTCGGTGAACAGCTTGCCAACTGTCAGTGAGATGTCGTGTTCGGTCCACGTGGTTTCTGCTTCTTTGGATGGTTCGATGCGTGTGAGATTTCTCTGTCGCATATAGCCAATACACTCGCTCACCCATTCAGCCACAACCTCCGCACAACGGGGAAAGTTGCAGAACACTGCACCATTGGCAATGAAGAGATTGGGGAAGCCTGCGGTCTGCAGGCCCAAGTAGGTGCTCGGGCCATCCGCCCATTTGTCTTTGAGCTGTTGGCCTCCTTCACCACGAATATCCATGCGGGTTAACTCACCGGTGACCGCATCAAACCCAGTCGCATAGATGATAACGTCGAACTCGTACTCGGTATCATTGGTCTTGATTCCCTCCGAGGTAACGCGCTCGATCGGAGTTTCGCGAATATCGACCAGTAACACGTTGTCCTGGTTGTAAACTTCGTAATAACCGCTTTCCAATGGAATGCGTTTTGACCCAAACGGGTGATCATTCGGGCACAGTTTCTCGGCAATGACTGGGTCTGTGACGCGTTGCCGAATCTTGTTGCGCACGAACTCGGCAAACGTGTCATTGGCCGCACGGTCGTTCATGATGTCGCGGAAATTGCCAAACCATTTCCTGAACCCAGGCTCTGCCCAGATCTCTTCGTAGAAGGCCTCGCGTTCTTCGGGCGTCACTGCCAGTGCTGAGCGAGGATCGAACTGATGGAGAAATGCGCCGATCGTTTCGTTACATTTCTTAAAGATGTCTGGGTAACTGGCTTTGATCTTCTTCTGTTCCTCAGGACTGATTAGTGCATTGCGCAACGGCATACAGAAATTAGGGGTACGCTGGAAGACAGTGAGATGTCCGACTTCTTTGGCAATCTCAGTGATCAGTTGCACCGCGGTTGCTCCGGTACCAATCACCGCCACGCGTTGCTTGGTGAAGTCGACTTTCTCATGCGGCCAGCGCGAAGTGTGAAATGATTTCCCCTGGAAGCTATCGATACCGGGAATATCAGGCACATAGGTTGCCGACAGAATACCAACCGCAGCAATGACAAACCGTGCACGGACATGATGGTCCTGTTCTGTCTTCACATCCCAGAGGTTGGCTTTGTCATCGTAGACCAGGGAGGAGATGTGCGCATCGAACTGAATGTGACGACGCAGGTCGAATTTGTCAGCCACGTAATTGAGATAGCGCTCGGTCTCAGGCTGGGCAGAGAAATGTTCCTTCCAATCCCAGTCTTGCAGCAGTTCCGCTGAAAACGAGTACCCATAGCTGTAACTTTCTGAGTCGAACCGTGCACCTGGGTAACGGTTCCAATACCAGGTACCGCCGACCCCGCCGCCAGCCTCAAAGATCTTCGCGTTAAGGCCAAGCTGCTTCAGGCGATAGAGGTGATACAGCCCAGAAACCCCAGCGCCAATTACAAGCGCATCAAAGTGCTCCACCGACGGTGTCCCACTGGTCGGTGTATGTTGCACAGAATGAGACATTCAGATGTCCCCCTCAATGTATTTGCACTACGGTTGTTCGCTGAACGTAGGCCGGGATAAGGCCGCAGGCCGTTCCCGGCAGGTTGGGACCGGAAACGCTGCGCTTATTCTGGCCTCCGTTCCTCAAATACTTGCCACTGATCCTCCATCCGGTACGCGGTGGCTCATTGTTGTACACTGCCACGGGAGCATTACGATGGCCGGTCCACGCGAGGAGTTCCTCGTTGGCTTCTCCGCCATGTTGGGCGACGGGAACGTACGGTATCTTTTTGACATGCAAAATGCTCTTGGCTGCCATACTCCACGGTGCTGGTCCACCAACCGTGAGTGCCAAACGCAAACCAGATAAGTTTTTTGCTTCAGCAACGGTTTTACATTCCACAGTAAAGTTCCTTCCTCTGTCAAAAATGAACGATTAAGGCTGTTGTATGGAGATTGTATGAAACCGTCGAGGGCCTTTGTTTTTTCTCAGGCGAAAGGGGTCTATCTGTTCCTCGAGCCTCACCCCTGGCCCCTCTCCATGACTGGAGAGGGGAAGAGTATAGGGACTAGCGCTACGGATTGAAACCGCGCAGACAACGTTCTAGTCTTCCTGCACTTCGGAAGGACTACAGTTATGGATCAAGCAACGTCATGGACAACTGCTAACATCGTCGCCACCGTGCAGCGCTACTGGGGCTATAACGAATTACGTCCGCTGCAAGAGCAAGCCATTCGTGCTGGTCTCGAACGGCGCGATTCACTCGTCGTGCTGCCGACAGGCGGTGGTAAGTCCTTGTGCTATCAAGTTCCTGCCGAGTTAGCACAACGGACCGATATTGTCGTCTCGCCGCTCATTGCTTTGATGAAGGACCAAGTCGATGGCTTGCGTGAAAGTGGCTATCCCGCCGCGGCCCTTTACAGTGGTTTGTCACCCGATGAGACACGAGCGATCGAGGAAGGGATTGTTGCCGGGCAGTATCGACTGGTCTTCGTAGCTCCAGAGCGGTTGCTGACGCCACGCTTCCTGCACCTTATCGAGCGACTGCCAGTCCGAGCGTTTGCCATCGATGAAGCCCATTGCATCAGTCACTGGGGCCATGACTTCCGTCCAGAATATCGCCAGCTGGCCGAACTCAAGAGTCGATTCCCGCACGCTAGCATCCATGCCTACACCGCCACGGCGACTGAGCGAGTGCGTGCAGACATTGCCGAACAGTTACGTCTACAAGACCCGTTGATCCTGGTCGGTACGTTCGATCGTCCCAATCTGGCGTATCGCATCATTCCTCGTGTCGATGCAGCTACTCAGATTATGGAGGTACTGCGGCGACATCCTAAGCAAGCTGCAATTGTCTACTGCATGACTCGTAAAGAGAGTGAATCTCTGGCCTACGTTCTGCAAACACAGAAGGTGCGAGCCGCGTTTTATCACGCGGGCATGGAAGCCGACGAGCGGCGACAGACGCAAGATAGGTTTGCCGCTGAAGAGATTGATGTTGTGGTGGCAACAGTGGCCTTCGGCATGGGCATCGACCACAGCGACGTGCGCTGTGTTATTCACGCGTCGATGCCGAAGTCCGTCGAACACTATCAGCAAGAGACGGGCCGGGCCGGTCGTGATGGGTTACCGGCAGAATGTGTGCTGCTGTACTCCGCTGCGGACTTCCTGCGCTGGGAATCGCTGATGGAGAAAAGCACCTCTGACGCGGGGGCCAGCGAGGAGATCATGGCCGCCTCGCGCGAATTGCTTGGGCATATGCGCCGCATGTGTACCAGCGTGCGCTGTCGGCATCGGCAGTTGTCCGAGTATTTTGGCCAGGACTATAGCAAAACAACCTGTGAAGCGTGCGATGTATGTTTGCAGGAAGTAGAAGGGCTTGAGGATGCGATGGTCACCGCGCAAAAGATTCTCTCGTGCGTCGCGCGCACCGGCGGACATTTCGGGGCTGAGTATATTGTTGATGTCCTGCTGGGTGCCCAGACTGAGCGGATACGGCGCTTCGGCCACGACAAGGTCAGTACCTATGGTTTGCTGAAAGGGACAAATCGTAAGTCGCTGACGAACATGCTGTATCAGTTGCTTGATAACGGACTACTCGATCGCACCACGGACGAGCATCCGGTCCTGAAACTGAACGACGCGTCCTGGACAGTCATGCGCGGCCAACGTCAGGTGCAGTTGCGACGACCAAAGGCGGAGGTCCAGACAACTCGCTTCGACGAGGAATCATGGGAGGGGGTGGACCGTGGGCTGTTCGAGAGTCTACGCGAGTTACGCCATCAGATTGCCAGCGAACGCGGATTGCCGCCATTCCTGGTCTTCAATGATGCTACCTTGCGTGACATGGCACGAATACGACCAAGTTCAGCCGCCTTACTCCTGAAGGTCCGTGGTGTGGGCGAACGTAAGCTTGCGGACATCGGTCCACGTTTTCTCGAACGGATCGTCACCTACTGTCATACTCACAAGCTGACATTAGACGTTACGAACGGAAGCCGCCCACAGGTAGCCCCGAGTAGCTCTCGCAACCCGATGAAAGAACTCGCCTTCACCTTGTTTTCGCAAGGAACGAGTATCGAACAGGTGGCAACGGCCACGAACCGGGCCCAAAGTACCACCTGGGAGTACCTCGCCGAGTTCGTGCTCATACATCGGCCTCGGCAAATAGACACTTGGATCGACCCGCCGACATACAATAAAATTGCCGCTGCGGTACAAGAGGTAGGAACCGCATATTTGCGGCCCATCTTGGATCACTTGGACGGAAAGGTGAGCTATGGCCAGATTCGCGTCGTCGTTGCGCACCTCACTGCTACTCGTAGTGATCCAGCTCTTCCACAGTAGGGCTGAGATGAAAACCGACACGATTCTTTACATCTTGTTTCAAGTTTTGCTTGGCAGCGACCATAGTGAGCCTGGTAAGACACGTAAGGATAAGTTCTGCGATCTCTGGCATGGCATGTGGCCCGGACGCTGTCGGTTGCGTCCTGTAGGGACGCCTGAGCACCAGTCACAACTTAAGGAAAAATCCTTGTGTTTGAGGTGGAGCGCTGCGCGTATGGGTTCCTTCTCCCCCCAGGGAGAAGGTCAGGATGAGGGTACCAAGAGACAAAAACCACTATTTTTGATCCCCTCACCCTAGCCCTCTTCCTGAGGGAGAGGGAATTATGCTGCTGCTAACGACTAAGGTGATTTCTGAAAAAGAGGATCCCTGAGATGTCGATGTTCTGCCGATAGCGGCAGGCACAGCCTGCCCTACCGAGACCCGGCAAAGACACGTAGGGCGGGCTGTGCCCGCCACAGAGACATCGGGATATTTTTTCCAAGAAATCGGCTAAGCGCCTTTTTGTTCTTTATATGCGTTGGCAAAATCCTCTAAACTCAGCGTGCCAATAACCTTGAAGTTATCATCGAGCACTTCAAACAACACTCCATCTTTCCCGCGTACGCTGTAGAAAACTACACCGCCGCCATCGCCTGCGCCTTCTTGATGTGGGTCGCCCGGAGGGCTGGAGGTGTAACTGCCCACGGGTCGCATCTCTTTTACCTTGCCATCAGGCTCATACAGAATGTGAGTGCCTTGAACGACTAAGGTGTTGGTCAGCGCGAGGTGGCGATGCAAGAAAATTTTCTCATTTGCGGGAAACTTCAAAATGAAATCGACAATCTTCCCTGGTACATCGACGTGGTACATCGCGAACACAAAGTGCTTAAAATCACCCAATGTGAACCAACGCATATTACGATCATCAAACACGAACGATGTTGTCCCGGTAGCGGCGGCATTCGCCATAGTTAGGCGGTGGCAGGAAACAACTTACCGCAATAGTGATTGACCGGAGTGGAGAGCCTCTGCACAAGAGCAGGGATGAGAGACGAGACCATTGTGTGCTGGCTTCGGTCTAAGTATCGAAGTCTGGTCGAAGAGCTGGATGAACGCGGGCGAC
>VGTJ01000063.1 GCA_016874775.1 Deltaproteobacteria bacterium | reverse complement strand
GTCGCCCGCGTTCATCCAGCTCTTCGACCAGACTTCGATACTTAGACCGAAGCCAGCACACAATGGTCTCGTCTCTCATCCCTGCTCTTGTGCAGAGGCTCTCCACTCCGGTCAATCACTATTGCGGTAAGTTGTTTCCTGCCACCGCCTAACGGGTTTTCTTATACTGGCGGCTTCAGCATCTTTGCCGCGCGGGCGGGAGCCGCGTCCGTTACCTCAGTCGATAGCTCGGCGACTGCGCTACACCTCGGACGGCAAAATTGGCAAGAAAACGGCCTCCCTGATTGGCAAGGGCAATTTGTCCAGGCAGATATGTTCGCCTACCTGCGTGAAGTTTCGCAGTCTTTTGACCTTATTGTTCTTGACCCTCCACCATTCATTCGGCGACGGCAGGATCTACAGGCTGGTCTGAAGGGATATAAGGAGATCAACGTACAAGCCCTGCGCCTGCTGTCTCCGGGAGGGCACTTGTTTTCGTTCAGCTGTTCGCAACATTTGTCAGAGGCAGATTTTTTGCAGACGATCCAGTTTGCTGCTGCTGATATTGGGCGAAGAGTACGGCTCCTCAAACATTTAGGACCTGGACCAGATCATCCAACCAATCTGATTCATGCCGAGGGAACGTATCTAAAAGGCGTATGGTTACAAATAGGGGATTGAATCACAATTCCTTTGTGCTAGTGTACCGGTTTAACATCGCGTCCAAGTGGTAACTCTTAGGATTTTCCATATCATCATTACACTTCCTTCGATTTCTCGAAGCGTCTCCAGTGTATCCGCTGATCGATCAAAGGGCGAGGAGCGATTCTCCTTGTGGGAGGATACATTGGGGTTGGTAATAATGTAGCTTTTTCCTGGCCCTTCCAGGAAGAACACAGAGAGGAAGATGCCCATGAAAGCTCGTCCTGCAAAGCAGGAAAAGACCAAAGCTACGGTAAAGCGAGTTCCGAAACAACGGGAACAAGCCTCCGTTGTACGAGAAGCAAAGAAAGACATCATCGACGTACAACCGACACCACCAATTGAGGGTGACCTTGCTGCCCCTTCTCTCTCGCTGCCAGCACCGGTATTCGTGCAACGAAATATCGTAGCTCCGGACGGTAGTGTACGTTCTGGCTGGGAAATGTGGATTGGTGACCATTGCTTTGGTCGTGCCGACAGTAAAGACCTCCTCCTTGCCAGTTTTCAACGTCTGCAGAGCCCACCGGAAAGCTTCCATTGGCGTGAGGTCAGGAACCGTATGCAAATGCGCGGACGCCCACGGCCAGCAGCGGCTCCGGAGCAAGAAAAAGAAGAGGGATGGGAAGAGAATGAAAAGGAAGAGCCACTTCTTCTTGGCGAAGAAGTGGCTGAAGGCTTTCAAGAACTCACCTGGGAAAACCCTGCCTAACCCAACCCGTCTATAAGTCTAGAGTCTATGAGTCTAGCGTCTTTTTGCACAAAGACTTTTAGACTCTAGACTCAAGTCTGAAAATTTTCCCCTCCATCATTCATCGCGTTCTCAACTCCCCTGTAGTACACTCTTCCGAGTCGTTTCTTCAATTTTCCCTTCACGCTTACATTTTCCCCCGTCCTTGCCCTTTGCCTTGCTCTTCACTCAAAATACAGCTGAAAGCAGGGAGAGGAGAAATGCCATGCAACAACGTATCGGCTTCATTGGCCTCGGGATCATGGGCAAACCGATGGCCCGGAACTTGTTGAAAGCTGGATATCCGGTGACCGTCTACACCCGCAAACGTGAGACCGTCGAAGCCTTCAGAGCAGAAGGTGCTCGGGGAGCATCCTCGTCACGAGAAGTCGCTGAACGTTCTGAGGTCGTCATCACGATGGTAACGGACACGCCCGATGTCCAACAGGTCGTCCTTGGTCCAGATGGGATCCTGAGTAGCCTTCAGGCCGGAGGTACCATTATCGACATGAGTACCATCTCTCCTACCGCTACTCGTGAGATGGCCACGACTTGTCAGACCAAGGGGATTCACTATCTAGACGCGCCAGTAAGCGGTGGTGAAGGTGGTGCGATCGCTGGAACGTTATCGATTATGGTTGGTGGTGAAGAAACCGTTTTCAAGTCTTGTCTGCCAATCTTCCAAGCCATGGGCAAGAACATTATTCACGTTGGCCCAAGTGGCTCTGGACAACTTGTGAAGCTCTGTAATCAGATTGCCGTAGCTGTCACGAACATGGCGATGTGTGAAGCGTTGATTTTTGCGGCGAAATCCGGGGTTCATCTTGAAAAGATGCATCAAGCCATCAGCGGTGGTGCGGCAGGGTCCTGGCAACTCACCAATCTCGGGCCACGGATTTTTCAGCGCGATTTCGCTCCTGGGTTCATGGTCAAGCTGCAGCAGAAGGATCTGCGTCTCGTCCTCCAAGAGGCCGATCGCTTACAGCTTGCGCTTCCTGCAACAGGGTTAGTTCACAATCTGTTCAATGCTTTGGAATCAACCGGAGCTGACAACGAAGGCACGCAGGCGTTGGTAAAGGTGTTGGAGCGCTTAGCCGGCGTAGAGGTCAAAGCCTGACCAAGCACCACTCCTAAAGTCAGATAGCTTTTTCCTGTCGGAGGTTACGGATCTCGTCACGGCTATAGCTCAGCAGCGCCATAAGTACCTCCTCCGTATGCTCACCCACGAGCGGAGGATGAAGGCGAGCGGACACCGGCGTCTCGCTCAATTTCAGCGGCGAACCGACAAGCCGCACCTCACCAGCAGTGGGGTGCGGGACAGTCCAGATCATATCGCGTGCCATAACTTGCGGGTCAGCAAACACTTCATCCAGCGTTTGCACCGGTCCACAGGGAATGCCACCAGCAGCAATCTCACGCAGCCAAAAGGCAATATCTCTGGTAGCAAAGACTTCTTGCAACACGGGAACGAGAATTTCCCGATGTTGAACACGGGCTGGGTTCGTCGCAAAGCGAGGATCGCTTGCCCATGTCGGTTGTCCAATCACCTGACATAACTTCTGCCATTGGCCATCATTCCCGACCGCGAGGCAGAAAAATCCGTCGTTCGCTTTAAAGGATTGATAGGGGACGATAGTCGCATGGGCATTACCGAACCGTCCTGGGCGTTTCCCCGACACTAGGTACGAACTAGCCACATTCGCTAGCCAGGCAACTTGGGCATCCAGCAGGGAGATATCAATTGCCTGCCCCTTCCCTGTTCGTGTACGCGCTAACAGCGCAGCTTGAATCGCATTTGCCGCATACAAACCAGCAGTGATGTCGACAATAGCCACACCGACCTTCATCGGCTCCCCATCCGGCTCTCCCGTAATACTCATAACCCCACCGCGACCTTGAATGATAAAGTCATAGCCTGGTAAGTCTTTGTTTGGGCCGTTTTGGCCATAGCCAGTGATCGAGCAATACACGAGTCCCGGATTCAGCTCCCGCAATGCCTCATAGCCAAGCCCCATCTCCGTCAACTCGCCAACTTTGTAATTCTCAATCAGCACGTCACTGATCTTGGCGAGTTGACGAACGATCTCGCGTCCTTTCTCGGCTTTGAGATTCACCGTGATACTTTTCTTGTTGCGATTGGCGCACAGATAGTATGCACTCTCACCACCCACAAATGGCGGACCCCAGGCGCGGGTATCATCACCAGCTCCGGGACGTTCAACCTTGATGACCTCAGCACCGAGGTCGCCGAGCATCATCGTGCAGTACGGTCCAGCTAGTACTCGCGAGAGATCAAGGATACGGAAACCGTCGAGGGGAGAAGACATAGTTGTCAGTTATCAGTTGTCAGTAGATCAGAATGAATGATGAATGCAAAACGCGGAACGATGAACGGCAAACACTTCCTACTTGCTCTTGTTTTCAATTCATCGTTCATCATTCAGCATTATGCTTTGTTGTGTTGCCGCACCCACGAGCGGAGACGGCCTAACCATTCTAGTCTGTCCAATTCTATTCCAGCTTCCAGGAACTCAGTGAGCATAGTAGCGGTTAACAATGGAAGCGCAGTACTCCGTTCGACTATCTGATATTGCCCATTGGCAAGGAGCAAAATCTGCACCTGACTTCCATCATAACGCCAGACTTCTGGAGCCCCTACCTGAGCGAAAATAGGAAACCGTCCAAGAGAGGAACTCGTTACATCGATCTCGATGAGTAAATCCGGGGGAGGGTCCTGGGGCAATTCGACTTTCCGCTTCCCGCGTATACGAGACACCGACTGGATATAGAAACATGAGTCTGGTTCAAATCCCTTCACTAGATCCAAGCGCTTAAAAGTTGCTGATCCGAAGTTTCTTACGCTGATATGCATCTCTTCAGCAACAACTTCGACTAGCAATGCCAGGATACGATTGTATTCATCGTGTTCAAAAGTCGGGCTCATAATTTCCAACACTCCGTGGTCGAAGGTCAAACGAGGACCACTACACTCGGCAAGGTCAGCGAGAAGACTTTCGTATGTTTGCCAACTGATTCCACGCAGAATAACACGCTGCGGGAGTTCTCGTGGCTCTACTGGCTGTTCGATGGGCGGTGAAGACGTTGCGGCTTGTGTCTGCATATGCTCTCCTCACTTTCGTTACCGAGTGAGTTGCGTGTGAGTTATAGACCCGTGATCATAAGACCCGCTTTTCATTGGTCGGTCAAGGCAAGCAAGAACCCGCGTGCGCACAGCACATGCGGCAGAGCGTAAAAATGTCTTTTGTCGTTCGCCTTATTTCCGGTCAACAACACTGGTACGAGCGAATCTTCCGTGAGAAGGCAATGCGCCTCACCGCGCCTTTCGGTCAGGGGTTTGACATCACAATTGATGAGATTGAAGACTATTTTGGCGAGACACAAGAAGTATTCGGCGAGTCATTGAGTCCAGGTGAGGCGTTACAAGCAGGCGACGTGCTGATTGGCACGTGTCGCCTGTAGATCGCGGCTGTCAATGCATCTGTGGAGTGACCAAGTTTCTCTGGAGATCTTACGATTTAGGGAACGCCAGCCACTATGTTCTCTCTCCAGAAGCGGAATTGTGGTCTGCTGTTAGATCTCAATGAGTAAAGGGAATTTCGGAAAGAGGAGCGATTGTTCGAGTTTTCCTCCTGCATGGTAAAAGTGAATCGACCCATCAGCGTGGCAGGTCCAGACTTCCACGGCACCTCTATCGAAATAGAGCTGTCGTTTTTCTTGGATCTCACTGTCCGTGTTACTTAACGAGAGTACTTCGACACATACCTCTGGCGCAATTGAACACTCTGTCTCATCTTTGATCTGTTGAAAGCGTTCGGTTGAGCACCAGGCCACATCGGCAACCTTGGTCCCTTTAGCTGTGTGAATGGCGCATTCGGCCAGGACTTTTCCATCGCTCCGTAGTGACCGTAATAAGAACCCCAGTTCCCCCTGATAGGCAGAATGATACACCTTAACCGGCGCCATGACGATTTCCCCGCGCTCGTTAGTTTCGATCTTAAAAGGTAAATCTTGTAGGCTTGGATGCTCGCAGACTTCTTGCCAGTTCATACGTTACTCCAGTCCGGTGTAATCAAATGCCATCGGCGTAATCTTCCCCGCATCGATCTCTATAATTCGAGACTCCGACAACGGATAACTAAACTGCTCGTTACGCATGTGAATACGTTGCAGCAGGATCTTTCTGGTCATAGCGGCTATTTCATCCCATTCAGCTGCAGCTAACTCCTGCTTCGCGAGACCAATAAAACCATCGCGCATGTGGCCAATTTCGTCATCGTAGACATGTTTACAAGCGTTGGCGATACGATCGTTGAGTTCGCCACTACCAGCAAGGCGCATCCCTGTCGTATACATGCTGCAATAGCCGCCTTCAGTAAAACGGACGGCGAAAAACCCGAGCTTGCCACGCTTCTCGCGATAGTCGTAACGAATGCGAGCGAGTTCGTTATCGGCATCCCAACCAGTGAGTTGCTCTGGATTGAGCTTCTCGCTGCCCAACGAATCGTAAATATCAGCGAACAAACAGTAATGAAAAAACTCGGCCCGTAGACCGTCGATAACATCTAACACTTCGTGACGGCCAACTTCTTTATCAATCTGTGAGAAGATGCCACTGAGATAAGCGACTGGACCTTGGAACAGGCCTTTCTTCTTATCGCCAACACCGGAACCCCAAATTTCTTTGAAGCACTGACGGCGTAACCAGAGCAGGTCTTTTTCCTTCGTCCGTTGTGGGTTCTGAAAATATGACCAGACCACTTCAGCCTCGCCTGCCCAGTATGGAGCAGCAAGGTCGACGAGGCGTTTGAGGTTGGCATTGACCGCCATACGATCTTCCTTTTCCTACGCAACACGGACCACGCAATACGTGTTGCGTGGTCCGTAAACCTGAGGATTAGACTCCTTGCCGTTCCATCTCGTCGCCTAATTCACAGATCCCCTGATAGAACAACCTGAGCGCATGGAACGCTAGTTTCATCCCGTCAAGAATATCTTGTCGGGTCCGGTCGTCGTGAACATGGCGGGTGATCGGCTCCCACACTCTCCGTCCAGCATGATCGTCATCCGCTTTGGTGTGATACGAAAAGAAGAACACTTGCTCATCGTTCAAGTTAAACGTCTGCTTCCAGACCTCAGCACGGAAGTTATGGTTCGGCATCGTCGAGATGATGAATTCATCATTCGATGTCGCAAGCCAACCAGCAATCCAGTGACGAGTGCGAGCAATGTTCTCCCACACATTAAAGGCCACTTCGACGAGAGGCACGGGCTTTACGGTATTCATTTGCTCGTCTGTCAAACCGATGTTCCGCCCCATCTGCCAGAGAATACCAGTATGGGCCTGAGCAATTTTGTCGTCATGAACCAGCTCCTCACGCATTTGGCCAATCGTGCGGCGGACAACGGCAAGGTCAGGGCAGCGGCTCATCCAGGCTGGACGCATAACCGAACTTAACAAGCGGTTCCGCGGAATATGTTGCAGCAGATAAGCTTTTCCTCGTCCACGAGTCAGCGGCTCATTGAGCCACGGCACTTCGGCGGCGAACTTGAGGGAATAGTCACAGATTTCGTCAATCATAGAGGAAGAGCCCACATTGTTGGCCATAGTATGAATCTCTCAATCAGAATCACGTTCCACGCAATACGCAACACGTGTTACGTGAAACGTGTTGCATGATACAAATAACTACGCTCGTCGCAGCTAGACGATAGGGTCGTAGGGAAACACATCCGTCGTCACATCAAGCTTATAAAATGACCCCTTGAACGCGTGGGGAATGACTTCGGCCACTTTCTCAGCAGTCCAACCTTCCATATCCGCGACTTGGCGAATCGGTCGCGGTTGCGAGTAGAGGATGATTTCTTTCCCTCGCACTCCGAAGATCTGGCCATTCACTTCCTGTGCAGCGTCGCTAGACAAAAATGCTACTAACGGTGCGATCAAGCCGGGGTCCATCTTTTTCAGTTTCTCGACACGACGTTTTTGCACATCGGTTTCGGTTGGAATGGTCCCAATCATGCGTGTCCATGCGAACGGGGCGATGCAATTCACTGTCGCGCCGTAGCGACCAAGATCGAGTGCTGTCGCTTTGGTCAACCCAACAATCCCCATCTTCGCGGCAGCGTAGTTAGCTTGACCGTAGTTGCCAATCAGGCCAGAGGTAGAAGTCATGTTGATGATCCGCCCACTCTTCTGTTGGCGCATGTGCGGCGCAGCGGCACGGGTGCAGGCAAAAGAGCCTTTCAAATGCACATTGATGACGGCATCCCAGTCTTCTTCGCTCATGTTGAAGATCATGCGGTCACGGAGGATACCTGCGTTGTTCACCACGATGTCGATACGAGCAAATTTCTCCAACGCAGTACCGACGATTTTCTCACCACCAGCGAGGCTCGCGACAGAATCGTAGTTACTCACTGCTGTACCGCCTGCAGCGGTAATTTCAGCCACAACTTTATCAGCCGGCGCAGCATCGCGACCTTCACCCGCCGAGCTGCCACCAATGTCGTTCACAACAACCTTTGCGCCTTCTTTGGCAAGCAACAGGGCAATACCGCGACCAATGCCGCCACCAGCACCGGTAACGACTACGACTTTGTCTTTGAGCATCATGACGTAATCCTCTGGCGGGCACAGCCCGCCCTACTCTTTACCCATTTCGCCTTATTTTTTCTCAGTCAGTGATAATGCCCCTGACGGACATTGTTTGATGGTACGTTTGATCGCGTCAACGTCGGCGCCGTTTACGTTGATCCACGGGTTGTTATTCACATTGAAGACCTGCGGTAACCCTTGCACGCATTTCCCCGCATGAATACATACCTTTTCATCATAACGGACGGTGATTTTATCATTGCTGAATTCTTGCATTGGGTTTCCCTCCGTCGAGAATGGCGGACACAGCCGCCCTACAAAGATCCTTCTTTTACCAATCCTGAACTCCTAATCCCCAACCCCCAGTTAGGGTTGCCCCAGCACCGCCACACACGACACAGCACCAGGTCCACCAACGTTATGCACGAGTCCCATCTTGGGATCTTTCACCTGGCGTTCGCCGCCTTGTCCACGCAACTGGGTCACAATCTCGTACACCATGCGTACACCGCTGGCACCGATCGGGTGGCCAAAGGATTTGAGCCCACCACTGGGATTCACGGGGATATCGCCTGTCAGCGCAGTACGCCCTTCTTCGATTAACTTCGCCCCCTCACCTTTCTTGGCAAAACCAAGATCCTCATAGTTGGTGATCTCAGTCCAGGTGAAGCAGTCGTGGACTTCGGCAACGTTAATTTCCTTCAGCGGATCTTTAATGCCCGCCATTTCGTATGCCTGAGCTGCCGCATACTGAGTCGCCTTGAAACCGAGGTAATCGAAGTTAGGGTCCATAAACGGACGCCCGCTCGTCACTGACAATCCAACACCTTTGACGAGGATATAATCGTTGCGAAATTTCTTGGCGAGATCAGCGCGACACACGATCGCAGCCGCAGCACCGTCGGTCGTCGGGCAGCAATCAAACAACCCAAAAGGATACGCCACAATCGGCGCAGTGAGAACTTCTTCAGGCGTGACCTTTCTTTGCAAATGGGCCTTAGGATTCAAAGAACCGTTGTAATGATTCTTGACCGAGACTTTTGCAAGCGTCTCGCGAGTTAAGCCGTAGGTATGCATGTAGCGTGTCGCTGCCAAAGCAAAAAGACCCGGAGCCGTTGAACCGTCGTGGTGATACGGGTGCACGCCTTCACGCGCCAAGCCACGCCCTGGACGGTCTTTGTACTTCTCGACTCCCAATACTAAGGCAGTGTCATAAATCCCTGAAGCGACAGCTAACACGGCGTGACGAAAAGCATCAGTCCCAGTCGCACAGAAATTCTCCACACGTGAGATAGGCTTATTATAGAGGCGAAGGGCATCACCCAGAGAGACGGCAGCTTTGCCATGACCCTGCGCGGGAGAGTACGTCCCGAGCCATGCCGCATCGATTTGATCTGGCGTAATTTTGGCATCATTGAATGCCGCAAATGCCGCTTCAACAGCCATTTCTTCGTAGCCCTGATCGAAATTGTCGCCAAACTTGATACATCCAACTCCAATGACCGCGACCTGATCTTTTATCGAATACGGCATGACTGCCTCCTGTTTGCACTCCAGATGAGTTGTTTATACGCGCGTCCACACGACGCGATCAAGCATCGTCTGCCCTTTTGCCCGATTGCTTTATCGAACAGGCCGACACTTCCAATAATAATGATGCATAGTCGGTCCTTCTTTCCGCCGTCGTAGCGTCAGAACGACTTGGTCACCAACACGCACGTCTTCAGGATCAACATCAGTCATCTGCAAATAGAGTCGCCCGCCCTGATCGACATCAACGACTCCCATGATCGTCGGCGAGTCAGCTGCCACATACAAATGATCTCGCGTAAAAGTAAACACAGAACCGGTTCGTTCAAGCGGCACTTCCTGCAGCGAGTCGTGATTCTTACACGAGATACACACGCGAGCGATCGGATACTGGCGTGTGCCGCAATGCAGACAGTGCGTTCCATATAGCCGCACATTTTGCTTCTCTTCTTTGGCCAGAAACACATTCGATAGTTCCGGCCCGTCTTCATTCTCGGCGAAATAAGAGCGCATCTTTTTATAGATCGAGTACGAAGGATATAATCGCTTCTCACTCAGATGATCCGACAGCGACCCCGAGAGCTTTCGCTTGCTGATCTCGTCGGTTACTCGCAAGAGGACCCCATCTGCACCTTCGCCGTAGCTGAGTAATAAGAGGCACTCGCCGGGCTTGGCTGTTTCTAGCGCAGCCGCAAGAAGCAACAATGGCGCAGCACTGCCACACGCCCCAATTTCTTGAAACAACGGACTCTGGATCTGCGCGTCTTGAAAGCCGAGTTTCTTGGCAGCATTAACGTGCGCTCGGCCATCAGGAGAAGGAATGATGACTTTGGCAATCTCTTGTGGCTGCACATTGTGTTTCTTCAGCAGCGTTTGACCGACAGCAACCAGGTTCGCTTGATAACCTCGTTCGGTCGCAAAGCGTGACGATTGAGTCTGGATAAACCCGTCAGTATCACGGCGCCATTCATCGAGCAGATCGTCTGAGCGAGAAGCACAGCCAAGAATTTCGGCGATCACACCTTCGCGGCCTATCATAACTGCGCTACCAGCATCACCGAACCACTCTTCTTCACTCTCTTCAGGTTGGCCATCGCGCACTTCACCAGCCGCGATCAGGACACGAGACAGACGCCCGCTGCTCAGAGCATCAACCCCAGCACGGAGGGCCGAGGTTGCAGAACGAATCGTGCCGCTAAAATCGCTGGTTTCGCATTCCGACGGGAGGTCACACGCTGCAGCCATAAAGCTCGCCGAAGAACGCTGTCTGAACGGAGCAGATGCGGAAGCAAAATAGAAACCGTCGATGCCAGATTTTCCTTTGTCCTCGATACAACGTTGCGCCGCTTCCAACCCAAGGGTCAGTGCATCCTCATCAAAATAGATAGCTGCGCGTTCGCCCTTCCCTGTCCGCCGTGCCCACGCCTGACCGATCTTTTCCCGCTCCAGGCGACAGAACGGAACATGATATCCACAACTTGTTATCCCTACTGCCATGCGCTCAATCTCCTGAGGAGCAGTCGTAGCCTCTACAGGCTGTACACGTGCAGGTTGTACACCAGAAGGCTGTGAACTGCTCCTCGCGCCAAAAAGTCGAGAGAAAAAAGAAGGGCTACGCGACTCCGTCCCTGCGTTTTCTCCCTGACTGTTATCAGCAGACTCTTGTTTCTTGCGTTCCACGCTCAATCCCAAGTCCGCATTGTTGCTTACGTTAATCCCGCTGCATTTGCTCGTTCTAAAATGGTACGCGCACGGGTGAGATGCGGCACATCAACCATCTGCCCCTTGAAACTAAACGCCATCTTGCCAGCTTTCTGGTTCTCTTCAAACGCAGCCAGCAGTTCTTTACTTTCCGCGATTTCCTCGGCAGACGGCGTAAAGATTTCATTCACAACCGTGATCTGCGTGGGATAGATCGTGATCTTTCCCGTGAATCCCATCCATGCACCTTCGAGACAATCACGACGGAGCCCCTCGATATCGTTGATGTCCACATAGACGGTATCAAGTGGCTGCACCTTCGCTGCCGTGGCAGCAAGCAACGTCATGATCCGAGCGTAGCGAAAGACTTCGAGAAACTGTCCCTGCTCATCGCGATTACGACGCGCACCAATCGACGCCGAGAGATCTTCTGCTCCCCACGACAAGGCATCGACACGCGGGCAGGCCCCGAAATCACGGATATTCAGTAATCCTTGTGGGGTTTCTGTCGCTAGCACAACCAGTTTGACACCGCCAGGTGTAAAGCCAAGGTCTCGTTCACGGCGGCTGAGAATCGTATCGATCTTCAACAAATCATCCTTCGTACGCACCTTTGGAACAAGGTACGAATCTGGTCGCCCTTCCATCGTCGCTTCCAGATCTGGCACGCCCCAGGGCGTATCGAGCGGATTCATACGGACCATACGTTCCTGGCGACCGAAGTTAACGGTCTTCAGCCATTTAGTCACCGTGGCACGGGCAGAATCCTTATTCTCTGGCGTCACAGAATCTTCTAAATCCAATACCAGCGAATCCGCTGGCAAGGCCAACGCTTTTTGTAACATTTTGTCATTCGCGCCGGGAACGAAATGCACGGCACGGCGTAGACGAGACATAAGACCTCCAGAAAAAACGTAATACGTAATCCGTAAAACGTAAGAGGAAAGGGTGGAGTGGTTACGTATTACATTTTAGGATTTAATTCCCTTTCTTCCGCATCATCCCCGCACGACGGCACTTCATCACCACTTCGCCGCGCTGATTGGTCGCACGGTGCTCAAACACCACGATGCCCCACTGTGGACGAGACTTGGACTCTCGTTTCTCGACAACTTCGGTCTCGGCGTAGATCGTGTCGCCAATGAAGACTGGCTTGGGAAACTCTACTTTCTCGAAGCCAAGATTGCCGACTGTTGTGCCCAGTGTGGTATCTGCGACAGAGACACCAACGGCTAAACCGAGTGTGAAGATACTGTTGACGAGACGTTGGCCAAATTCAGCATTCTTTGAAAATTCGGCATCAAGGTGAAGCGGCTGCATATTCAACGTCAAGGTACTGAATAGTAGATTGTCTGTTTCTGTGACCGTTCGTCCTGGCTGATGCTTGAAGACATCGCCGACATTGAGTTCATCAAAATGTTTACCGGCCATTGCGCTCTCCTTATCGTGAGGCAGACTGATGGAAGGTTTCCTTACCACTTCTCCAGCAGTCGTGCCACTACGAGTGGTGGATCTGCAAGGGCCACGAGTGTATGACGTGGCTTGCATTTTTTGCCGAGAAGAGAGATGAAGGAGTAGAGAAACGTTGGAGCAACGCTTTACATTACGAGGAGGTCTTATGAGTGTGCAAGTTGGTCAGAAGGCTCCAGGCTTTAGCCTGAAGACAAATAAGATGCAGGACTTCAAATTAGAAGAGCTGCAAGGCAAGAAAAACGTTGTCCTCTTATTCGTTCCGCTGGCGTTCACCGGTGGCTGAACGAAAGAATTTTGCTCCGTGCGAGACAACATCAATACCTTGCAGAATGACAATACCCAGGTCGTGGGAATCAGCGTCGATAGCCCGTTTTCTCTTGATGCGTGGGCGGCAAAAGAAGGCTACAACTTCCCACTGTTGAGCGACTTCAACAAAGAGGTCTCGACCGCATACGGCTCGCTCTACGAGAACCTTATAGGATTCAAAGGCGTTTCCAAACGTTCAGCCTTCGTGATCGACAAGAGCGGCACGGTGCGCTACGCGTGGGTCAGCGAAGACGCCGGCAAACTGCCTGAACTTGATCCGATCCGCGACTGTCTGCAACAGTGCGGCTGATCTCTCCGTAAAGACGATCTCTCCCTGGGGCAGGGATTTCCCTGCCCTGATTTTCTGCCCTGTACCTCCTCTTGCTGACTACTTCCTTAATCGCGGCAACACTTCCTCACCTAACCGTTTGATACATTCGCGCGTTTGTTCCGCGCTCGGGCCCAGTGGCAAACGACAGCGGAGAATCAACCATTCCGCACCGAAGAGATTCTGCCAATACTGCAGTTGTTCAATCCAGTCGTCAGCCGTACCTAACACCATGTGTCGTCGCACGCTTTTCAGGGTAAAGTCAGATTCCGAGCGAAACTCCGGTGTTGGAGCCAACATCCCCCAGCGGAAGTAAAATTTGCACTCTTCCACCCACAATCGCCCGAAGGTCTGCTCAGCTTCTTCCATGCTTGAAGCCAGCCAGCCGTCGCGTAACAACGCAATGCGTGGTGTTTTTCCGGCTTTCACTGCCGCCTCACGGTAGATGTCGATTTGGGCCTTGACGGCGTCGACAGTGTCAAGAAATGGCGCAGCGCCCCACACGTCGCCGAGTCGTCCAGCGCGAGCGATCGACTTTGGACCAAACGCACCAATCCAAATCGGCGGATGCGGTTTTTGGTATGGCTTTGGGGTCACATGTATGGCGTCGTAATGGTAATAGCGACCATGAAACGCTGACGGACCAGTCGTGGTCCACGCCTGCCGCATCACAGCCAGACACTCTTCAAACCGTCCTTCGCGTTGTTTAATCGGCACACCAACGTGATCGAAATAACGCGGATGATAGCCTACACCGAGGCCAGGAATGAGACGACCACGCGACACCAGATCGATCATTGCTAGCTCTTCAGCCAGTTGGACGGGATTATAGAGGGGCGGCATCAGGACATAGGTGCCGATTTTCACTCGGTGTGTTCGTGCAGCGATCGCTGCGAGTAATGTTGTCGGTGCAGGAAACATACACTCGGGCCGCGCATGCCGTTCAGGCACGAAGAGGCCGTCAAATCCAGCGTTCTCAGCCAGCTCAGATTCTTGGAGAAGCTGCGCCGCAAAATTCGCCGACCGTTCAGCATCTGGCTCGGGTTGCTCATACGGACCACCGTGCGTATCTGGCATATAGCCCACTGAGAGCATCGTTCCTCCTTGATTCAAGTTCCTCACTACTCCGACCTTTTCTGGCTCTTATACGCTTTCACCATTCTGCGCTCAACGATGTTCCCTTGACCCGCTTGTTCATTCCAGACTACAACCCTGGGTGTAGTCTGGTCGACACTTTCAGGAGGAAAAACATATGATCAAAGTCGTCGCGTTTCTCAAACGCAAGCCAGGCATGGCAGTCGAAGATTTCCAAAAATATTGGCTTACGACCCATGCCAACGTCGTCAAGCAGATGCCCGGTCTTCGCCGTTACGTGCAATCACATACGCTGCTTTCCGGGTATAAAAAAGGCAACCCGGTGTACGATGGTACGGCGGAACTGTGGTACGACAACACCGATGCTCTACGTGCGCTGGTGAACACAAAAGAGTTTCAAGCAACACAAGCGGACGAGTATAACTTCATCGACCGCGCGGCAACGGGACAAATCTTTACTGAAGAGCATGTCATAAAGGATGGTCCGACCCCGTCGAATGGCGTGAAGAACATCGAATTCGTCACTCATAAGCCAGGTATGTCGATCGAAGCCTTTCAAAAACATTGGAAAGAGATTCATGGACCGCTCGGCGCGTCGATTCCCGTTGTGCGACGTTACGTACAAAGTCACACACGCCTTTCCGCATACAAGAGCGGAAAAGCGCCGGCCTACGATGGTGTCGCCATTACGTGGTTCGACGATACGCAAGCTATGCGCGTTTCAGCGACAACACCTGAATACGAACGTACTCGAGCCGACGAACCCAACTTTATCGCCCCAGGAACGCTACCACTAATTATTACGAAAGAGCATGTGATTGCGGGATAAAGCCGAGAGAGAAGTGGCGGCTTACTTCCCCGCCCGTCGCTTCTCGGTCGCAATGATCGCATCAAATTGTTCAGCAGTCGGAAGACCTTCAACCACACGTCCGTTGACAATCAGTGTTGGGGTTGCCTGGACACCAATCCGTGTCGCTTCCTCGATGTCCTTGCGAACAATTCCTTTGGTTTGCCCGCTGTTCATACACGCATTGAAGGCATTGACATCGACGCCAACAGCACTTGCATGCACGTCAAGATCTGGACGAGAAAATTCACGCTGTTGATCAGCAAATAACCGGTCGGCAAATTCCCAGAATTTCCCTTGTTCACTCGCGCACTCGGCCGCATACGAGGCTAAACACGATGCGGCATGCACTTGTCGCTGCAAGGTCGGATTACACTCGTTATCGAGTGGGTACGAATGGAAAATGATACGGACATCGTTGGGGTATTTTTCGCTGAGTTTATGAAGCACCTCACGGGCGCGCGCACACGCCGGTCACCGAAAATCAACAAATTCACTGACTGTCACTGCTGCCTGTGCCGGCCCTTTGGTATTCCGCTCCGCAAGATTGACTGTCGCTTGCCGTAGTTTCTCGTACTTTTCCAAAAATTGTGCAGTGGCAACTCCTCCGCTCTCAGCATCGGGGTTCTTATACTCAGCAAGCTTTGCCTGCGCCCAGCCAAATGCAGACGCGACAACGACACAAGCAGCAAGCCCATACGCTAATTGTTGCAACCCAAACTCGCGAGTCTGCCTACTTAACGCGAGTGCCCCCACAAACAGACCGATATTCACTGCATACAAACTCATACAAAACAGGCACCCAGCCTGGAGCGTAAACAGCGAGATCCCAGCCATATAGAGAGAAAAGACAAATGCCCAGCTACACAGGACAACGAGGGTGCTCGTCGTGCCAACGAAAGAAAGAATCACGATAGTGAGGTACGTAAGCGCAGCCCAGATAGCAATCGGTATCCCAAAAAGTCGCGAGTACACACTCCCTAAGACAGCATTGCAGTTGATAGTCGAACTGATCGTGCACAACGGCGAGTGAAACGTCCCGCTCTCACCGGCCTGGGCGTGGAGGTATGACAAATACCCGGCAATGCACAGACCAACAAAAGCAAGGATACGAATGGTTAACAGAGGCCAGGTTTTCGGAGAGGATGCAGGCCCCCGAGAGGGGAGGACTCCTGGTGTCACTCGACGTTCAGTTTTGCTCGCGTTGTCAGCCATGCGCAACCATTAGCATAGCCTTTTCTCACACGCCAAGAGGGGGGGAAGAAACAATTGCATCATTTCAGGATTGAGTCATCGAGCCATTGGAAGAACTGAACCATTGAGGGACTGAGACACAGTTTCCTCAATGGTCCGATGGCCTGAGGATTCGATGGCGTAATTCACTCGTCTTACTGCGCGTCCAACGCTTCCTCGATAGCATCTTGGAACGAGGCAAACGGTTGGGCTCCCGATAGAAAGCGACCATTGATGAAAAAGGCCGGGGTTCCAGTTACTCCAGATTGCGAGCCTTCGGCAATATCCTTGCTAACTGCCGCGGCATGCTTTCCGCTATCTAAACAGGCCGTAAATTTTCCCTCATCTAATTGCAAATCAGTGGCATACTTTTTTAGCTTATCAATGCCGAGCGCACTGGTATTCGCGAACAGCACATCATGGTACTCCCAATACTTCCCCTGTTCTCCAGCGCAATGGGACGCCTCGGCAGCTTTACGCGCATCTTTATGGAATTCCAACGGGTAATCTTTGTAGACGATCGTGACTTTGTCTTTGTAGGTTTCACGAACTTTGGCGAGTTCACCCTGAACTCGAGCGCAGTACGGTCATTGGAAGTCGGAGAACTCGACAATCGTTATCGGCGCATTCGTCGCGCCACGCGTCGGCCTTCCATCAAGCGTAAGATTGAGAAGTGGAGGCTTCAAGAGAAACTTTACACCTGCCGCCCGCCGTAAACGACGAACAAGCTCTTGCATGTGCGCTTGCCGACTCTGACCTTTGAGATGGGAAATAATCGTCGGCTTTGATTCCTCAAGCGACTTTCCTCCCAAACGAGCTTTGTTGGCATTGTAGAGCTGTTCGACTTCGTTTGCTGCCGGCTCTGGGATTTTTGCATCCACTTCTTGTTGAATAAGTTGCTCACGCGTTATGCCGCGCTTCTTTGCTTCATCCACCAGGACTTGTTCAGAAATGAAGGCATCCAGCGCCTGCTTGCGCGCCTGGTATACCTGGTTATGCATATTGCGTGCAGTCTGTCCGTTGTTGAGGGTCGACAAATCTGCTTCTGTCACATTGCGTCCACTAATGGTCGCCCATGTGGATAACTTTGTGTCCTCGGCTCTTACCGCTTGCGCGGTGATCAGAGAACATCCAAGTAATGCAGCACACAACCAGCTGCCAATTTTCCACCACTTCCTTTTCATGCACTCTCCTTTGTCGCCACCTACTGGCTTAGCATAAGAGAAATTTGGAATTGGCTCAATGGTAGACGGCAGATTCACCAACACTGGAAATTTTTCCTCCAACAATTTGCTAATCCCAAAGAAAGAGGGTAGATTCTCTAGGCAGTAAAGTATGGGGTGGCATGGTATTGCAGTAAGGGTCTTCACCGATACAGAGAGTGACTCTCACGGTAATACGCAACTGCTCTACTCGTGGCACTAGCAGAGGACGGAATACGAACACCCCTCTCTGTTTAGGCCTGCTGAAGTACGCGCGAGAGAGGAAAGCAGTATGGCTCCGCGGTGATGGTGGTGGTGGAGAAACGAGGAGACGGGGAGACCAAGGATTGCTGGATATGTCCTGACAACTCTCTCTCGAAAACGAAGTGGAGGGTAAAACCGTGGCGATGAGTAACCTCTTGCAACTTGTCAAACACCCATTCACGGTAGCTGCCAGCGTTGCCGTAGTCACGATCGCGGTTTGGTGGGGATTACTCACCGAACAACAGATGCAGGTCGAGCGGCAAATTCGCAAAGAAGCAGCAAATGTCAGAAATGAAATCATCGACCGCGTCCAATCGCGCATTCTCGCACTCACCAACATGGCACGGCGATGGGAGGATGAAGGTCGACCAACACAGAAAGAATGGGAGGCAGCAGCTGAGCTCAATATGAGTCACTTTCCCGGATATCATGCCATCGCGTGGCTTGATCCGTGGTTACTCACTCGTTGGGTATTTCCGTCGCTTGGCGGCGATGTCGCGCAAGAAGTCGATATGCTCTTCCGTGAACGACAGCGGCAGGTTGTTGAAGCCGTGTTGGCACGTCGAGAAGTTGTTGTCACGCCTGCGGTGGAAGTCTCAACCGGAAAGAAAGGGTTTCTCTCCTACGTGCCGATTTTTCGCAATGGCGAGTTTGACGGTACGATTGCTGGCATTTTCGTTTTTCAAGAACTCTTCAGTTCTATTTTGCATGAGAATCTTGCCCCGGAATACGCCGTAGCCATTTTTGAAGACGAACACGAAGTCTATAACCACACTGATTCAAGTCGTAAGCACGAGATGTCATGGGGGCAAGAAATCAAAATTGATCTCCATGACTTGCACTGGCGTGTCCGCATCTGGCCGCGGCGCAAACCACTCGCTGGTGCACGCTCGGTTCTCCCCACTGTTGTTCTGGTTGGTGGACTCTCCTTAGCTGGGCTGCTTGGTGTTGCCATGCAACTTGCACAAACCGCACGCACTCGTGCGAAGGAATTAGCAACAGCGAATCGCCTCAAGTCCGATCTCCTGGCAACCATGTCGCACGAACTGCGCACGCCCGTGAATCTCATTATGGGTTACACCGAACTGCTGTTACAGCAGAACTTCGGACGCCTGGCTCCTGAGCAAACAGAACCTTTACAACGAATAGAAAAAAGTGCGCGCAGTTTACGTGAGTTGATTACCGCGATGCTCGATGTTTGCCGTATGGAAGCTGCGCAGGTTGCGGTCGACCTTCGGCCAGTGCATCTCGCTGAGCTGATGGACGAAGTTGAAAGTGAAGTACGTGAGTTACGCGAGAAACCGGAGGTTCGGTACCTGCGACGTGTTCCCACTGTTTTACCCCCAGTGTATTCGGATCGCACGCAACTCAAAGTCGTACTGAAAAATCTCCTCAGTAACGCCGCGAAGTTCACCGAGAAAGGTCGTATTACTGTCGATGCCTATCTTCGTAACGATGGCGTGCTCATCACCGTCTCTGACACTGGCATTGGCATCGAAGACGACATTCTGCCCGAGATATTTGACATGTTCCGCCAAGGTGATAGCTCCTTGACTCGACGGTATGGTGGCATGGGTCTTGGCCTATACGTCGTGCGTCGATTGTTAGAACTGGTCCACGGTACCATCGAAGTGGAAAGTAAAGTCGGACAAGGCTCGACATTTCGCGTGTGGATACCGCGCAACGAGCCAGATAGCGAATCAGCAGGGGCAATTACGGTCGACGCTCCTACTGAGCAGAAGATCCCTATGACAACTGAAGCAGAATCTATCGGAGTTCGGAACTGACAGACATCCGCAGGGCTTCGAGACAGCCGCTTCCGCAGTACATCACAGGTCGTTACTGAGCCGCTTCTCTTGCCTCA
This sequence comes from Deltaproteobacteria bacterium, assembly GCA_016874775.1. Taxonomy (NCBI): domain Bacteria; kingdom Pseudomonadati; phylum Myxococcota; class Myxococcia; species Deltaproteobacteria bacterium. The sequence goes on along the minus strand of VGTJ01000063.1, from coordinate 10,420 downwards.
CCTCAGATGTTTGCGCAAGGAGTACCGCAGCGGACGAGGGGCAGCCATCACTACCGAGAGCCGAGTCGATCGGATGAAGACAACAAGACCGACGGCTAGCACGACATACACAACCGAGTATATCAGCCGCGAGTGTGGAGAAAAAAAGAACAGCTGGCTGGCAAACAATACGAACAGTAAGCTCGCCTCAATCAGAGAAAAGCGAAAGTTAGCAATCAGCGCTAAGGCAAAGAGAGATTGGGCGGACGTGAGCAAGACTTCACTCACCTGCCGTTCATCTAACGGCATCGGGATCACATGGCCAGCGGAGATGTTGTAACACACGGGCAACATTCCCACCAACAAGGTCCATTGATTCACCTTTGAGGATACGAGCGTACCGATGCCAGCCTGCGGGTTCCCACGCAAGGCAAACAAGGTCGCAACAATAAATTCCGGCGACTCTGACGCCAATGGAGCCAACCACTGTACGAGGACAAATTCCTCTATGCCCAAGGTACGCCCGGACTTCAGCAATCCTTCAGCAAACGGTTCAGCAGCAGTAAAAATCGTCACCCCTGCGTAGAGAAAGAATCCCAAAGTAAATGTGCGTCGTATTGCGGGGACAAAGCGGGCGATCATTTCCGGTGGGCCTTCGAGTTCCGGCTCCACAAAATGTGCACGAGACGCCACAACCATGTAGATAACAAAGAGGGTAATCAGGAAAAGGGCATCAACGAGAGACATTGTCCCTTTCAGCGGAATAACAAACGAATACAACGTTGCCACGGCAAGCGTTATCACTTCAAATCGTTGTCGTTTGTTGAGCATAACTTCGCGAAGTCCGCTCTTTAGCCAAAAAGTAACAATGACGATAGGCCAGGCTACTCCGATCAATAACCGGTTCGCCCCGGTCATGTTCGCCGTTGCATAGGCAATGTAGGCGGGATCTTTTCCTGCTTGCCAGGCAAAATACATATCGACCGCGTACTCAGGAAGCACCGCAATGAGTGCGAGTACCGCGATTGCCAGAGCTTGCGGGATATCAAGTTGCGCAAGTTCTGCTCCCCACGACAAAAGAAACGCAGCACCAAAGATCGACAGCCCAGATGACAACGCTTCCCAGTGCGGCTCAAGATGGATACCCGAGAAATGGATGATGAGCCATTGTAACGGGAACGCAGATGCATAGATCACAGGTAACCAGTGCTTCACCTCTTCCCCCTCATAAACCAAACTCCTCTTTGAGAAAGCGCGGACTGTTTGTCCATCCTTTAGAGACTTTCACAAATAGTTCAAGAAAAACCTTATAACCGAAGAACGCCTCAAGCTGCAGTCGAGCCGCTTGCCCGATCTGTTTCAGTCGGGAGCCGCGCTCACCAATAATGATTGCTCGTTGCGAGGGTCGCTCCACCATGATCACTGCACGAAGAAACAAGACTCTCTTCTCAGGCTTCTCCGTGAACTCCTCCACTATCACTGCTGTAGCATAAGGGATTTCTTGTTGGGTTTGCAAAAATACTTGTTCACGGATCATCTCTTGCGCGATCGTTCGCTCACTCTGATCTGTGAGTTCATCATCAGGGTATAGGGCTGGTCCTATTGGAAGCAAGCCGATGATGATCGGCAAGAGTGCAGAAAGATTCTCACCTGTCAGCGCACTTACCGGAACAACCTCTCGCTCCGGTAAAAGGGTTGCAAGTTGTTCCAGCACTGGCAGGAGGCGTGACTTGGCGACGCGATCAATTTTGTTGACCACACCGACCACTGGGATCGTTCCCTCCCCTAATCGTCGTGCGATCTCTTGATCGGCAGAGGTGATGCCACGTTCAGCATCGACAAGAAACACCGCCACATCCGTCTCAGCGAGCGCGTTAAACGCAACCTCAACCATTCGGCGATTAAGCAACGAACCGGTATGAGTATGAATACCTGGGGTATCAACGAACACCAGTTGCGCTTGTGGGAGCGTTCTGATGCCTAAGAGCCGCGTGCGCGTCGTTTGCGGCTTAGGACTGACGATTGCCAGTTTACTCCCAACGAACGTATTCAGGAGCGTTGACTTACCAACGTTCGGCCGTCCGACAAGAGCGACAAACCCACAACCAAACTGCGACTCAGTTGTCGAAGGCACCGGAGGGGGAGAAGAAGAGCGACGTGCCACAGCTCACACAGAAGAAGCAGAAGGAAAAACGATCTTCACCATACGGCGTCGACCGACTTGGAGGATGACCTCCCCTTTCGCCGTAACTTGTAAGTCTTGATCTGCAACCACGGTACTATCGAGTCGCACCCCACCTTGTTGAATGGATCGGCGCGCTTCACTGGTCGATTTCGCCAACCCCGTCGTCCGCAAGAGATGGCAAATCCACACGGTTTGTTCCTCTCCGTTCCAGGTGAAAGTCTCGATATCCGTCGGCACCTCGCGACGCTGAAACCGTTGGGCAAAGTCCTCAGCCGCGCCGACAGCAGCACCTTCTCCGTGAAATCGCACAACCAGTTCTATGGCTAATTGCTTCTTTGCTTCAAGCGGGTGAATTTTTCCGTCGCGTATTTCTTGCAGGCGCGCTAAATCTACCGTACTTAGCAACTCGTAATACCGGTGCATCAGTGGGTCAGAAATAGACATCACTTTGCCATACATTTCATTTGGCGGATCAGTGATACCGATGTAGTTGCCCAACGACTTGCTCATCTTTTGCACACCATCGGTTCCTTCAAGCAGTGGAGTGGTGAGAATAACCTGCGGTTCTTGGCCATAGGTCCGCTGTAGCTCCCGGCCAACCAACAAATTAAAACGTTGGTCAGTGCCGCCGAGTTCGACATCCGCACGCAAGGCAACGGAGTCGTATCCTTGCACGAGTGGGTACAGAAGTTCGTGCACATGGATCGGAATGTTTTCCTTAAAGCGTTTGGAGAAATCATCACGTTCCAGGAGTCGTGCGACCGTGTATTGGCTACACAAGCGAATCATATCCGAAGATGACAACGGTCCCATCCATTCAGAATTAAAACGGATCTCCGTTTTGGCAGGATCGAGGATTTTGAAGGCCTGTTTGGTGTACGTCTCGGCGTTGGCTTTCACTTGTTCAGGGGTAAGAGGTTTCCGGGTCTCCGAACGTCCAGTTGGATCGCCGATCATAGCAGTAAAGTCGCCGACTAAGAAAATTACCGTGTGGCCGAGCGCCTGAAACTGTCGCAGCTTGTTCATCACTACGGTATGACCGAGGTGAAGATCTGGTGCTGAAGGGTCAAGCCCCAATTTCACGCGTAGAGGTCGACCGGTTTCAAGCTTTCGTTTCAGCTCTTCAAAAGGAACAATGTCCACTGCTCCACGCTGAATCTCACGCAGCTGGGCATCCACTGATAATGACATGACTTCTCCCAAAGACCATAGACAACAGGCCACAGACTGCAGGGAAAAACTTCATGAACGCGTTCATTCCAGGTGATATTGAGTTTTTCCCCAGCCTGCGGACCTGAAACCCATAGCCTGTTTCTCTTTCCTTCTCGCCAGAGGCCCAAGGCCGAGAGCCTAGCGAGCAAACTCCGTCGAGCGCGTCTCACGGATCACGGTCACGCGAATTTGACCAGGGTACGTCACTTCACTTTCGATACGTTTCGCAACCTCACGCGCCAGCATCGAGGCTTCGCCGTCAGTAACAGAGGTTGGGTTAACCATGATGCGGACTTCACGCCCCGCTTGCAAAGCAAATGATTTTTCCACCCCAGAGAAGGAATTACTAATCTGTTCTAAGGCTTCCAACCGACGGACATAGCTTTCCAACACTTCGCGACGTGCCCCTGGACGAGCACCAGAGAGCGCATCAGCTGCATCGACTAACGGAGCCAGTACAGTCTCTGCTTTAACTTCTTCGTGATGAGCAGCAATGGCATTGACGATTTTTGCTGACTCTCCGTACTTCCGCGCGACTTCACCACCAATGATGGCATGCGATCCTTCAATCTCGTGCGACACCGCTTTTCCTATGTCGTGTAGGAGACCAGCTCGACGCGCTTGTTTCTCGTTAAGCCCCAATTCCGCTGCCATGATGCCACAGATGTACGCGGTTTCAATTGAGTGCATCAGGACGTTCTGGCCATAACTGTAGCGATATTTGAGCATGCCAACCAGCTTGACCACTTCGGGATGAAGGCCGTGCACCCCAAGCTCAAGTACGGCACGCTGCCCAGCCTCGCGGACGGACTCCTCGACTTCTTGCTCAGCTTTCTTGACCACCTCTTCAATACGACCAGGATGAATCCGACCATCAGAGATCAATCGTTCGAGCGCGACACGGGCGATTTCACGACGAATGGGACTATGGCTCGATATCAACACCGTTTCCGGGGTATCGTCTACAATTAGGTCTACTCCAGTCGCCGCTTCAATCGCACGGATATTTCGTCCTTCACGTCCGATGATACGGCCCTTCATGTCATCGCTCGGCAAATGTAGGGAATATGAGGTACGTTCAGAAATGAATTCCCCAGCAAGCCGTTCGACAGCGACGCTAACGATTTTCTTGGCGCGTCTTTCAGCCTCCTCGCGTGCCTCTTCTTCTATGGTCATGATCTGACGCGCGGCATCTTGCCGTGCAGTTTCCAGCATTTGTTCTGTCAGTCTTCGAGCTGCTTCATCACGCGTCATGCCAGAAATTTTTTCTAGCTGCGTGCGTGTCTCTTCGATCAAATGACCATAGCGTTCTTCTTGTTGCCCCAAGTCCTCTTCTTTTTTCTTGAGTCCTTGCTCACGACGACTTAATTCTCCTTCTCGTCCCTCAATTCCTTCGGCTTTTTTCTCTAGGGTTTCTTCCCGGGTTTGCAACCGTTTCTCAAGTTGTTGCACCTCACGTTTCCGATCGCGCGACTCTCGTTCTGCCTCCGTTTTCGCCTGTAAGACTACGTCCTTGGCTTGAACTTCAGCTTCTTTCTTCAGAACGGTGCCCTCTTTTTTTGCCTCCTCGATAATAAGTTTTGCGGTTTCTTCTGCTGAAGCCAGGGTTTGCTGTTGCGCCTGTCGCTGTAAAAACATCAACGCCCAGACACCACCAGCGCCAACCACCGCTCCCACGATGATGTAAAGCAAGGACTCCATGTCCACCGACCTCCTTCTGGAATACAGGTAGGAGAGCATTGACACTGACTCTACATTGAGAAAACGAGTCTGCTGTCCTCCTTGGTAGATTTTTGCACTAATAACAATTTCTTAGCAAAGAGGAGGTAACACTGATAGATGGTGTGGTGGTTTCAGCACTATTTCCGAGCGCTGGAAGGCAGAATATTTTGGCAGCAGGGCTGTTTTTAAGGAAAGCGGTAAACAAGCACGCAGGGGATTCATTCTTGGGAAGCGCGGAGGGAAGAAAACCGGGCAGGTGTCGTGTCTGAGGCATTTGCTGCCTTGCCTCGCTCGAGTTGCTCACTTTGTTCAAGACGAGACAGCAGTCTGGCGGAAATACGTTCTATTTTTTCTTTCTCTTCGAGGCTATGCTTCTGCCCCTTCAGATATTCGTCAGCGATACTCAGCGCAGCCATGATGGCAACGCGTAAAGGTGTCGGGGGATTGGTGTCGGCTTTCTTCTTGTCGTAACGATTCATACGCTGGTTCACAAAGTTTGCCAGCTCCAGAACATGATTCTCATCATCCTCACTAGTCACGGTGAAGGTCTCTCCTAAGATCTTAACCTCAACTAGCGTTTTCATCCCCTACATCCTCGATAGTGATTATTGAAGGTCAAGTCCTTCAAATCTGCTGAGAATTTTCTCTAAAATCGCACGCATTTCCGTTCGTTCACGTTCATATTGTCGCACTTGTTCAACCAACACTGCGTACTCTTTTTCTTTTTCATTGAGGCGCGCGACCAGCGCAGCGTTCTCGTTGCGAATTGCTTCGTGTCGCCCGAGGAACCCGCTCAACTTTTCGTCGACAAGTTTTAGGCTTTCTACTGACATACCTTGATAACGTGAAGAAACAGGTGAGGTTCAATGTAGTAAGCAAGCTTTTCGCTGTCAAGTCAGGCTTCGCCATCGGCAACGGAAAAGAGAGCGTCAATAAAGTTTTCTGGCGAAAAGTCTTGTAAATCTTCCTCTTTCTCTCCAAGACCCACGTAACGAATCGGTACACTGAGGCGCTCAACAACAGACAATGCCATGCCACCTTTCGCAGACCCGTCCATCTTGGAAAGAATCACCCCGGTGAGTGGAGCAATTTGCTGAAAGGTCCCAGCTTGGCTTAAGGCATTTTGGCCAGTAGACGCGTCAAGTACAAGTAACACTTCATGTGGAGCGCCAGGAAGTTCACGAGCAATCACGCGGTGAACTTTTTTCAACTCTTCCATTAGCGGAGCTTTCGTATGTAGCCGTCCTGCCGTATCAATAATAACAATATCGGATTTTCGTGCGATAGCCGCCCGTATACCATCAAACGCAACGGCAGCAGGTGAAGCGCCACTTTGATGCTTAATGAGTTCTACCCCAAGCCTCCCAGCCCATACTTCGAGTTGCTCAATGGCAGCGGCACGAAACGTATCAGCAGCAACCAGCAACACATTCTTGCCCTCGCGACCAAATCGGCTCGTCAGTTTGGCAATCGACGTGGTTTTTCCGACTCCGTTCACACCAATCATCAAAATGACCCACGGATGCTCAGAACCAACTAACGGACGGTTAGGTTGCTTTGTGAGGATGGCGAGCATTTCGTCTTTGAGATATGTACGCAGCTCACTCGCATCTTGGGGTTTTTCTTTACGACAGCGCTCACGTAAGCGTTCGATCAATGCTGAGGTTGTCTGCACCCCGACATCAGCTGCCAAGAGTGCCTCCTCAAGCTCTTCAAAAACTTCCTCACTCAATGGTCGTCCGCGAAATAACTGCCCGAGTGGGGTGGTAAAGACTTTCCGTAAACGAGCCAACCCGCGGCGCCACACGCTCTGAGTCTTCTCAGGTGTCGGCTCCTCTCTCACCGTTGGTTCGTCACCCTTCTGCTCTGGGTCAGTCATCAAAACTGTCACCGGAGACATTTCTTCGGCGTCGAGTTCTTGAACGACAGACTCTTCGGGAGAGGGGGTGTCTTTTTTACGTCGGAACCAGTTGGCCATTACGACATACTCACTGAGACAATAGTGGAAACACCGGCTTCTTGCATCGTCACACCGTAGAGTGTACTCGCCGCCTCCATAGTGCGCTTATTGTGTGTCACTAAGATAATCTGTGTGGTTTCACTCATCTCTCGGATCAGCTGATTAAACCGTCCCACATTCGCGTCGTCGAGAGGAGCATCGACCTCATCAAGCACACAGAACGGACTCGGGCGGATCAAAAACAAGGCAAAAGTAAAACTCAGCGCGGCAAGCGCTTTCTCACCACCAGAGAGCAATTGGAGAGAACGGAGGCGTTTGCCTGGAGGTTGTACGACAATCTCCACACCACTCTCAGCAAGGTTTTCGGTATCGGTCAGTTCGATTTTCGCTTTTCCTCCCTCAACTAGACGCGCATATACTTCACTAAACTTTGTGTTGACTTGTTCGTATGTGTCGCGAAAGCGTTCTCGCGACTCACGATTGAGCTTCGCAATAGTATTCTGCAAGTCACGGAGAGACACTTGCAGATCACCTTCTTGTGTCTTGAGGAAGGTGTAGCGCTCCTCCTCTTGCACTAACTCCGTTGCTGCGCCTGGGTTCACTTCTCCCAGACGCGTAATCTTGTCACGAATCTCCTGTCGTCGTGTTTCTGCCTCTTCTAGCGGGCATGGGAGTTCTTGGTATTGGTCTAATGTGTCGGCGAGAACAAGTTCATAGCGTTCGCGGACCGTCGCCTCAAGGTGCTCACGTGCAACACGTTTCTCAGCCGTTCCTACTTCGACCTGCGTCTTCTCATCTTGGAGAAGAGAACGAGTAATGCGGTGCTGTTCCAGTCCGCTTTCGACGACCCGACTCTGCTCACGCAGTTTCAGGAGGACATCTTGCTTGACACTAACAGCATGTGCCACATCGGCAAGGTCATTTTCATGTTGCGTCATCTGCTCTGCCAATTCCGCAGTGCTCGTTTGCACTCGTTCGATTTCGCTCTTTGCCGTCTGAATGTCAGCCTGACACACGCGGTGGCGCTCGGTCAGCTCACGTTCCCGATCCTGCGCGCGCTTCCGTTGCGTTCTCATCCCCTCCAATCGTTCCCGCCGTTCAGCAACACGCACGCGCAGTTCATCACCCAAAGTACGATGCTGCTCTAGCGCGACTTTCGCTTGTGCCACCTCTTCTTGTGCGGTCGCAAGCGCGGCCTCGCGTTCCTGTCTCCGGGTTTTACTGTCTGCCTCTTGGTGTTGACGGGTGGCGATCTCTTGCGTCAGGGTTTGCATCTCTCCATCAAGCGTTTGACGCTCGTAGTTCACGTTCTCCTGCTTGTCGAGTAATCGCCGGAGTTCTCCCTCAAGCCGTCCCTCTTCTCGGTGTAAGACTTCATTTTCTTTTCCCAATGTCCGGGCCTCAGCCTCCAGTAGAGCAATTTCGCCTTCGATCTCCTGCTGTTTACGTTTCATTTCCTGGCGTTGTTGTACCAGGTTTGCCACGAAGGTCTCTTGTTGGCGACTTTGTTCACCAAGGTCCCGAATCTCACGACGGCGCTCCAAAAGCGCTTGTTCCGCTGAGCCTTCACTCCCACCACTCACTACTCCCTGTGAGGTAATCACATCCCCAGCCCGGGTCACAAACGTCCGATGCGAACCGTTTTGCTGCCAGAGCTGCAGGCCGATACGTAAGTCCGGCACCAACACGGCGTCACCAAGCAATGATTTCGCGACATCACGATAACGATCATCGACAGTGACAAGATCCAGAATCGGCGAAGTCCCTTCCCCTACCGTACGGACATTGAACTCGGCATTATGCCCGTTGAGTTCGTGCCCATTGCCGTTCCCATTGGGTGCGTATCCGTTGGTATTACGCGGGCTCAAAGGAATGAACGTCCCACGGCCGGTCTGACTGCTACGGAGATACTCAACCGCGCTGAGTCCAGCTTCCACATCTGACACCAAAACGTACTCAAGTTTATCACGCAGGACAGCCGCAACCGCCCTTTCATACTCCTGCGGGACTTCCACCATTTGCGCGACAACGCCACAAATCCCTTGTTTTGCTTCGGCGTTGGCGGTCTCTGCCATAATGGCCCGCACCCCTTGTGAGTAGTGATCGTACCCGTGTTCTAATTCTTCTAAAGTTGCCAGACGCGCACGCAGTTCCGCCTGTTTGGCCCACGCGCTGGTCAGTTCGCCGTCGAGGTGTTCACTGGCGGAAACAGTCTCGCGTAAGCCGCCCGCTTTTTCTTCGCGCTGACGTTGTCCGGTAGTCAAACGTTCCTGTAGTGCTATCGCTCGCGCTTGGGTCGTGGCGAGCTGATGTTCTGTCTCGGCACGTAACTGTTCGACTCGCTCAGCCTCACGCGCCAAAGTCTGCAGTCGTTGCTCTACTTCGGATGCACGGCGGCGCGCATAGGCTAACGCATTTTGTACTTGCGCTTCCTGTTTTAAGAGGTCAACGATTTCTGTTTTAATTTCCTCAGCTTTTGCTTCTCGGAGCGTGACATCTTGCTGCAAACGTGAGGTTTCCTGGTCATAGGAACGCAGGGTGCCATCGTCCTGCTGGAGGAGCTGTTGAATCTCGACGGCTCGCGCATCTAAATCTGCGAGCTCTTCTTTCACTTCCTGTTGCTTCGTGCCGAGGCTAAGGATTTCTTCCTCAGCCGCAGTGACTCGTGCAATCGCGCGTTGCTCTTGCTGAGCGAGGAATTGCTTTTTCTGTTCTCCTTGCCGCAAGATACTTTCGCTCACATGCCGACGTTCTTCCAGTTCCCGTAAGGCCAGGTCCTCGCGTGCGAGAGTTTCTGCGACCTCAGTACGTTCAGCCTGGAGTCGTTGCGTTTCTTGGGTCACCTGCTCTTCTTGCGACAGCAAATCCTCTCGCCGCTTATCAAGGGCAGAGAGTTCATCCGTCAGCGCACGATAAGAGCGACTCATCAGCGCCAGGTCCAGGGCTTTGAATTCGTCCTGCAACGTACGATACTGCTCGGCTTTCTTTGCTTGGCGACGCAGCGATCCAAGTTGGCGATCCATCTCATGTAACAGGTCAAGGACACGGGCCAGATTCTCCTGGGTACGCTCCATCTTCCGTTCCGCCACCAATCGTCGACTGCGAAACAAACTGACACCAGCCGCCTCTTCAATTAGTGCGCGGATTTCCTCTGGCTTGGCGTTGATCAAATGATCGACACGGCCTTGTTCAATAATGGAATAGGCTTTTGTTCCCGCGCCAGTACCAAGAAAAAATTCGACAATGTCACGTAACCGGCAAGGAATTTTATTGATGAGATACTCAGATTCCCCAGAACGGAAATAACGACGCGAGACCATCAGTTCGGTCCAGCTCGTGCCACTCAAACCGCCGTTCTCATT